>JBKPDM010000391.1:0-8848 GCA_046727895.1 Pseudomonadota bacterium
GCTTCATCTCGCTGAGGCTGGCTCTGCCGGCTGCGCTCGCGCTCGCCAAGCCTGACGCGCCCCTCGTCGCCCTGATCAAGCCGCAGTTCGAGGTGGGCAAAGGGCGGGTGGGGAAGGGGGGTGTCGTGCGCGATCCCGCCCTGCATGAGGCGGTCTGCGCCGCGATCGCCCGCTGGCTCTCTGCGGACCAAGGCTGGGAGGTCCTGGGAGTAACCGAGAGTCCGATCACCGGCGCCAAGGGCAACCGCGAGTTCCTGATCGCCGCCCGCAAAGGCGTCTTTGGACTTGTCCGAAGCGACAGTACTGTCTAAATTAAGATGATGAGTGCTGAAGTGTCTGCTTTGAGACAAGCCGAGATTGCCGCCACGACAGATGGGGCGCCGCGGGACGCCATCGCGCTTGGCGCCTTCTTCCGGCTGGCCGAGCTCTGGGGCCTGACCATGGAGCAGGCGAGGGTGCTGCTCGGTCGGCCCTCGCGCGCCACGCTCTACAACTGGAAAGCCGCCAAGGTCCGAAGCCTGCCGCACGACACCTTGCGCCGGATCAGCTATCTGCTCGGCATCTACAAGGCGCTCCAGATCCTGTACCAGGATCCTGCCTTGGCTGACACCTGGCTCAAGCGGCCGAACGCGGCCTTCGGCGGCCAGAGCGCGCTCGAGCGGATGCTGGCGGGCGACGTGGCCGATCTCGCGGCGGTGCGCGCCCATCTCGACGCCGCGCGCGGCGGCGGGATCTGAGCCGATCCGACCGGTAGGCGCACGGCTCCGATGGATGACCCGCCGCTGCGTCGACTCCGCTGGCCCGAGGCGCACCGCATCGTCGCCTCCCGCTACCCGCCAATCTGGCTGTTCGAGCGCCTGACCCGCGATCCCGCCGAGTGGGAGATCCTGGCCGAGATCGAGAGCCTGACCAATCCGCGCCTGCGCGACGAGATCGGCGAGATCCGCCTGGTGCCGGTCGAGGAACGGGTAAGCGGACCCGGCGCCAGCTGGGTGATGGCCGCCTTCACCCACCGCAATCCGAACGGCTCGCGCTTCTCGGACGGCAGCTATGGCGTCTATAATGCCGCGCGCGAGCTCGCGACCGCGATCCCCGAGACCGTCTATCACATGGGGCGGTTCTCTGCCCAGACGGCCGATCCGCCGCACGCCGAGGACATGCGCGTGCTGACCGGCCGGCTCGATGCCGGCCTGCACGATCTCTGCGCCAAGCCGAACTCCTGGGCGGCCTGCCTTGATCCGAACGACTACACGGCCAGCCGGGAGCTCGGCCGCCGTTTGCGCGCCCGAGGCAGCAACGGCGTCGTCTACCCCAGCGTCCGCCAGCCGAGCGGCGAGTGCATCGGCGCCTTCCGGCCGAGGGCAGTGGGCCTGCCGGCCCAGGGTCGGCATCTGCAATACCATTGGGACGGGCGCCGGATCAGCCGTTACTTCGACTATGCCGAGGAGCGCTGGATTGCGCTCGAGCCCTGATCGACCGCACGCTCGGCGAAAATTGAGCGAGGTCAATGCGGTCGCGCGGCGGGTTCGGACTTGCTGGCGCATCGGCCGCGGCACACCGCCCGGTCTTGGCTCGGTTGGCCAAAGGAGCTCGACATGGCAACGGACTGGAAGTCGGCGAATCACAACCTCTCACAGGCGATCAACATCTACCGCCAGGGGTCGCCCGAGGTCGCGCAGGCGTTCTCCGGCCTCGCCCAGGCAGCAACCAAAGCCGGCGCGCTCGATACCAAGACCAAGGAGCTCATCGCGCTCGCCATCGGGATCGCCGGGCGGTGCGACGGCTGCGTTGGCTTCCACACCCAGGCCGCCATCCGGCAGGGCGCCAACCGCGACGAGATCCTCGAGACCATCGGCGTCGCCATCTACATGGGCGGTGGGCCGTCCTACGTGTACGGTGCCACGGCGCTGCAGGCCTTCGACCAGCTCCAGGACGGCCAGTGAGCGCGGCCCGGAGCTGGTGGCCGCACAGGCAGACGGCCGATCAGCGGCTGGCGTTGAGCCGCGCGAAGCCGGCC
Organism: Pseudomonadota bacterium; assembly: GCA_046727895.1. Classification (GTDB taxonomy): domain Bacteria; phylum Pseudomonadota; class Alphaproteobacteria; order Geminicoccales; family Geminicoccaceae; genus DATAOG01. The sequence goes on from JBKPDM010000391.1 coordinate 2,018, forward strand.
TCCAGATCGCCGATGAGGTCGTCCGGATCCTCGAGCCCGGCGTGGATCCGGATGCTCGGGCAGCTGGGGTCCCAGGTCGTCGCCGTGCGGTAGCGCTCGGGGTGGTTCGGCATGATCAGGCTTTCGTAACCGCCCCAGGACGCGCCGAGCCCGAACAGCTTCAGCCCCTCGATCAAGGCATGCCAGGCCCGGGCGGGGCAGGGCTTCAAAAGTATCCCAAACAGGCCGCTGGCGCCCGAAAAGTCGCGCTGCCAGAGGATATGACCGGGATCGTCGGCGAGCGCGGGGTAGAGCACGCGCTCGACCTCCGGGCGCGTCTGGAGCCAGCGCGCCAGCTTCAGCGCGTTCGCCTGATGGCGCTCGAGTCGCACCGAGAGCGTGCGCAGCCCGCGCAGCGCCTGATAGCAGTCATCGGGCGAAACGTAGCTGCCGAGATCGTACATGCCGTGGCGCAGCCTCGGATAATGCTCCTCAGTCGCGGTGACGATGCCCATCATCAGGTCCGAGTGCCCGCCGATGTACTTGGTGCCCGCGTTGATCGCGATGTCGAGGCCGTGCCGGAACGGCTTCAAGTACAGCCCGGTCGCCCAGGTGTTATCCAGCATGCTCAGCGCGCCGTGGTTCCTGGCCACGCCGGTGATGGCGGGGACGTCTTGCACCTCGAAGGTGAGCGAGCCCGGCGATTCCAGGAAGACGACCCTGGTGTTCGGCCGGATCAGGGCTTCGATCCCGGCGCCGATCAGGGGGTCGTAATAGGTCGTCTCGACGCCGAAGCGCGCCAGCACGCGGTCGCAGAACTGGCGGGTCGGCGCGTAGGCGGAATCGACCATCAACAGATGATCGCCGGCCGCGAGGAAGGTCATCAGGGCCTGCGCGATCGCGGTCTTGCCCGAGCTGGTGATGACCGCGCCATGGGCGCCGTCGAGAGCGGCGAGCGCATCTTCGAGCGCAAAGGTGGTCGGCGTGCCGCCGCGCCCATAATAGACGCCGCGCAACTGACGCGGCGCCTCGAACGCCTCTACGGTCTCGTACAGGATGGTCGAGGCCCGATAGATCGGCGGATTGACCACACCGTGATTGCGGTGCGGGTCGCGCCCTTTGACGGCCAGCAGTGTGTCGTCCTTCATCCTACATCCCCGATCGGCGAGGTCGGGCTGGATTTTCCGCCGATCCTGTGGCAAGAGGCGAGCTAACGGCCAGTCGGCTGGCGCGCTCAAGCGGGGCCGGAGAGGGAGTTCCTGCACCTCTTGGGCCGCTCCGAATCCGGCGGTCGGCAGACCGCAGTCGGCCTGGCAGATCGAACCATGGGAGACCGTTCATGCGTCTAACCACAATTCTTGTCGCTGGCGGCGCGCTGGCACTCGCCGGTAGCGCCCACGCCGGTCCGACCTTCAATGCGGTCAAACAGAAGGGCTTCGTGCAGTGCGGCGTGAACGTCGGTCTCGCGGGCTTTTCCAGCCCGGACGATGCCGGCAACTGGTCCGGGATCGATGTCGACGTCTGCCGCGGCGTCGCCGCGGCGATTTTCGGCGACGCCACGAAGGTGAAGTACACGCCGCTCACCGCGAAGGAGCGATTCACCGCCCTGCAGTCGGGCGAGGTCGACGTTCTGTCGCGCAACACCACTTGGACCTCTACCCGGGACAGCGCGCTCGGCCTCGACTTCGTTGGTGTCACCTACTATGACGGCCAGGGCTTCATGGTGCCCAAGTCGCTCGGCGTCAAGAGCGCGCTCGAGCTGGACGGCGCCTCGGTGTGCGTGCAGACCGGCACCACGACCGAACTCAACCTCGCCGATTATTTCCGTGCCAACAACATGCACTTCACGCCCGTCGTGTTCGAGCGTGAGGCCGAGGCGGCCGCCGCCTACGAGCAGGGCCGCTGCGACGTCTACACCACGGACAAGTCCGGCCTCTACGCCTCGCGGACCGGCCTCACCAATCCCGCTGACCACATCATCTTGCCCGAAACCATCTCCAAGGAGCCGCTCGGGCCGGCGGTCCGCCACGGCGACAACGAATGGGCCGACGTCGTGCGCTGGACCCTCTATGCCATGCTCGACGCCGAGGAGTTCGGCATCACTTCCGCCAACGTCGACGATCAGAAGGCCAAGTCGGCCAATCCGGAGGTGCGCCGCTTTCTCGGGGCCGAGGGCGAGCTCGGCAAGGACTTAGGCGTGCCCAACGACTGGGCCTACCAGATCGTCAAGCAGGTCGGCAACTACGGCGAGATCTTCGAGCGCAACATCGGCCAGGGCACGCCGCTTAAGATCGAGCGCGGCCTGAACGCCCAATGGAAGGAAGGCGGTCTGCAATACGGCATGCCGATCCGCTGACGGCGACCTGCTCGGGCAGCCGGGGCTCGCCCCGATCCGGCGCCGTCGACCACGGTCCAGCTGGGGCGGTCGGCAGACCGCAGTCGGCTTGACAGATCGAACCATGGGAGACCGTTCATGCATTTCACTACATTGCTTGTCGCAGGCGGCGTGCTGGCACTCGCCGGCGTTGCCCACGCCGGGCCGACCTTCAACTCGGTCAAGCAGAAGGGCTTCGTGCAGTGCGGCGTCAGCACCGGCGTGGCCGGCTTCTCCAACCCGGACGATGCCGGGAACTGGTCCGGGATCGACGTCGACGTCTGCCGCGCCGTGGTCGCGGCCGTGTTCGGCGACGCGAAGAAGGTGAAGTACACGCCGCTCACCTCGAAGGAGCGATTCACCGCTCTGCAGTCCGGCGAGGTCGACGTGCTCTCGCGCAACACCACCTGGACCCTGAACCGAGACACAGCGCTTGGCCTCGACTTCGTCGGCGTCACCTATTATGACGGCCAGGGCTTCATGGTGCCCAAGTCGCTCGGCGTCAAGAGCGCGCGCGAGCTGGACGGCGCCTCGGTCTGCGTGCAGACCGGGACCACGACTGAGCTCAACCTCGCCGATTACTTCCGCGCCAACAACATGCATTTCACGCCGGTCGTGTTCGAGCGGCCGGCCGAGGCGCTGGCCGCCTATGAGCAGGGCCGCTGCGACGTCTACACCACCGACAAGTCCGGCCTCTACTCCCAGCGGGTCGGCCTCAGCAACCCCGCCGACCACATCGTCCTGCCCGAAACCATCTCCAAGGAGCCGCTCGGCCCGGTGGTCCGCCACGGCGATAACGAATGGGGCGACGTCGTACGCTGGACGCTCTACGCCATGCTCGACGCCGAGGAGTTTGGCATCACCTCCGCGAATGTCGACGATCAGAAGGCGAAGTCGACCAATCCGGAGGTGCGCCGCTTCCTCGGGGTCGAGGGCGAGCTCGGCAAGGACCTCGGTGTGCCCAACGACTGGGCCTACCAGATCGTCAAGCAGGTGGGCAACTACGGCGAGATCTTCGAGCACAACGTCGGCCAGGGTTCACCGCTCAAGATCGACCGTGGCCTCAACGCCCAGTGGAAGGAGGGTGGCCTGCAATACGGCATGCCGGTCCGCTGACGGCGTTTGGGCATTCGGGGACCCCGTTCGCTAAAGCTTTGTTTTTCGGTTGATTCGCCTTCGCACCGAAGGCGATGCGGTGCGGGTCGTTGTCGCGCCGTACCCGGTCCGTCGCATTCAGCCTGATCGGCCCGGTTTCGCGCCCGTCCCGGTCTGCGCGAAGTGATCCTTGCCGTGGCGATAGACGATCCACCCGATGGTCAGAATGACGATGCCGATCAGCAAGGGCTTCTCGATCGCCCCGAGGTCGCCGAGCACCAGCTCGAGCAGGTTGCCGAGCAGGTAGCCCACCACCGCGAGCGTGGCCGCCCAGACTAGAGCGTGCCCAGCGCGTTGAGCAGCGTGAATCGTTGGGTGCTGACCCTCGCCATGCCGATCGCGACGGTGCCGACCGTATCGAAGCCGGGCATGAAGCGGATCGCGATGATCAAAATCGCCTCGAAACGCCCGAGCCAGTCCTGCACCTTCTCGGTGCGCGCCGCCCATTGCGGGCGCCGGTCGATCAGCGGTTGGCCGAACTTGCGTCCCACCAGGAACCACGCCTGAAAGCCGAGGAAATTGCCCACCGCGCCGGCCAGGATGACCCAGGGCACCAGATCGAGATAGCCGCGATGTGCGGCGAAGCCGCCGAACAGCATCACCGGCTGGCCCTCGAACAGGGTGCCGAGCAGGACGATCGGATAGCCGTATTGTTGAACGAGTGCTTCGACGGACAAGGTGAGCCCCTCACACAGCGAGGTCTGCCAAGCGAGCTCGCGTACGGACGCGACCTGATCCGGGAACGATTGGTCGGCCCTCTCGGGTCTAATTTCGCCACGATCTCGCAGATGGCGGTGGTTTGGCTGTATACGGCCAAAACCGGTGACGCAATCGACCTCCTTTCCACAGCTCAAAGCGGGACAAGGCTAGGGCAGGGACCATAGCACCCGCCTGCAAGTGCTTGGGGAATATCCGCCATGGTCCTTCGGCATGACGTTTGCTTGTCGGCGGTGATCGGATGGGGCTTGACCCGGCGCCGCGGAAAGGCGAGGCTGCGAGGTTCAGGGAAGAGCTTCCGACCGGGCGCGGGCCCATGACACGGCCAGCCCGGACTGGTCGGCGAGACGAAGGGCGCCATGGCGGTCGATCGCGAGCAACTCGGTACGTCGCCCCCCAGGCCGGCACCATGGAACGACCCGCGGGTCCGCTCGGCCGTGTACCAGATCCTGACCCTCGTGGGCGTGGTGGCGTTCATTGCCTATCTCGTCCACAACACCATGCTCAATCTCGAGCGCCAGGGAATCGCCTCGGGCTTCGGCTTCCTCCACAAGCCCGCTGGCTTCGCCATCTCGCAGCACCTGATCGACTACAGCGAGCGCTCGCCGAATTCCCAGGTCTTCTGGGTCGGCCTCCTGAACACGATCCTGGTCGCGGGCATCGGCATTGTGCTCGCAACCATGCTCGGCTTCGTGACGGGCCTCGCCCGCTTGTCGAGGAACTGGCTGGTCGCCCGTCTGGCCACGGTGTACATCGAGACGTTCCGCAACATCCCGCTGCTCCTCCAGATCCTGTTCTGGTACTTCGCGGTTCTCCAGACCCTGCCGCAGCCGCACGACAGCATGGTGTTCGGCGGTCTGTTTTTCCTCAACAACCGTGGCTTCTATTCGCCCAAGCCCATATTCGGGGCAGGCTTCGGCTGGGTGTGGCTCGCCTTGCTCGTGGCGGTCGTGGCGGTGATCTTCCTGGCGCGCTGGGCGCGGCGGCGACGGGAGGCGACCGGTCAGCCCTTCCACACGGTCGCCGTAGCTCTGGCGCTGCTGATCGGCCTGCCGCTGATCGCCTTCCTCGCGACCGGCAAGCCGATCACGTTTGAGGACCCCGAGATGGGGCGCTTCAAGCTGGCAGGCGGGCTGGTTCTGTCGCCGGAGCTGGTCGCGCTCCTGCTCGCGCTCTCGATCTACACCGCGACCTTCATCGCCGAGATCGTGCGTGCCGGCATCCTCTCGGTCAGCCACGGGCAGATCGAGGCCGCGCACGCGCTGGGACTGAGGCACGGCCCGACGCTGCGCCTGGTGATCGTCCCGCAGGCGCTTCGGGTGATCATCCCGCCGCTCACCAGCCAATACTTGAATCTGACCAAGAACTCCTCCCTCGCCGTGGCGATCGGCTATCCGGACTTCGTCAACGTGTTCACCGGGATCGTGCTCAACCAGACCGGCCAGGCGGTCGAGGTGATCGCGATGACCATGGCGGTGTACGTTGGTCTGAGCCTGCTCACCTCGATCATCATGAACTGGTACAATCGCCGCATCGCGCTGGTGGAGCGCTGAGCATGGCCCGGGCCGAGGCCGGCAAGGCCGCCCCCGACCTCGCGCCGCCGAGCGCCAGCCTCGGCGCGATCGCCTGGCTGCGTCAGAACCTGTTCTCGTCGCCGTTGAACACGGTGCTCACCCTGATCTGCCTGTACCTGCTCTACCGGATTCTGCCGCCGCTCGTGAACTGGGCGATCCTGGATGCCAACTTCGTCGGTGACAGCCGCGAGGACTGCGTTTCGGGCGGCGCATGCTGGGTGTTCATCAAGGCCCGCTTCAGCCAGTTCATGTACGGCTTTTACCCGGTCGATCAGCGCTGGCGGATCAATCTCGCGTTCGTGATCCTGATCGTCGCCCTGGTGCCGCTGTTCCTGCCGCGGGTGCGCCACAAGGCGGTGCTCGCCCTGGCGCTCCTGATCGTCTATCCGGTGGTCGCGTACTGCCTGTTCCACGGCGGCATGTTCGGCCTGCCGGTCGCAGAGACCCCGCTCTGGGGCGGCCTGTTCCTCACCCTCGTCGTCTCCGGTGTCGGCATCGTCGCCTCGCTGCCGCTCGGCATCCTGTTCGCGCTCGGCCGCCGCTCCACCATGCCGATCGTGCGTGCGGTCTGCGTCACCTTCATCGAGTTGATGCGCGGCGTCCCGCTGATCACCGTCCTGTTCATGGCCTCGGTGATGCTGCCGCTGTTCCTGCCGGAGGGGGTCAATTTCGACAAGCTGCTCCGTGCCCTGGTCGGCGTCGCGCTGTTCTCGGCGGCCTACATGGCCGAGGTCGTCCGCGGCGGCTTGCAGGCGATGCCTAAAGGACAATATGAAGCGGCGCAGGCGCTCGGGCTCAGCTACTGGAAAACGATGGCCCTGATCATCCTGCCGCAGGCGCTCAAGATCGTCATCCCGGGCATCGTCAACACCCTGATCGGCCTGTTCAAGGACACCACGCTGGTCCTGATCATCGGCCTGTTCGACCTGCTCGGCATGGTCCAGGCCGCGCTCACCGATGCCTCCTGGATCGGCTTTGCGACCGAGGGCTACGTCTTTGCGGCCTTCGGCTTCTGGATCTTCTGCTTCGGCA
>JBKPDM010000392.1:0-5280 GCA_046727895.1 Pseudomonadota bacterium
GTCCAGGGTCAGGTGATCGGCTATATCGGCACGACCGGACGCTCGACCGGGCCGCACCTGCACTTCGAGGTGCTGAAGGACGGCAGCCAGATCAATCCGCTGAACGTCAAGCAGGTCGCGCTCGGCCAGCTGACCGGCAAGGATCTCGAGCGCTTCCGGGGCGAGATGGTGCGGATCGACCGGATGCGCCGCGACATCGCCGACGGCACCCAGGTCGCGAGCCAGGTCAACTAATACCAAGCGCAGAAAGTCGCGACTTTTCGCGCTTGGTTCGCGCGCCCGGGTTGGTTGGTGGCGCGGGGGGCGCGCCCCGCGAAGCTGAAGGCTTCGCGAGACCGGCATAAGCGCCGGCGCCGGCCGCCGCGCCGACCGGCCCCGACCTCAGATCAGGCGGCGAGCGGCACGGCCGCGCCGTTGATCAGGAGACCGCTCTCGCCGGCGTCGACCTCGACCCGGTCGCCGTCCCGGATCTTGCCCTCGAGGATCTGGCGCGCGAGCGGGTCCTGCAGGTTCTTCTGGATCGTGCGCTTGAGCGGGCGAGCACCATAGACCGGGTCGTAGCCGGCGTCGGCGAGCCACTCCCTGGCGGCGTCGCTGAGCTCGAGGGTGATCTTGCGATCGGCGAGCAACGCCTCGAGGCGCTTCAGCTGGATCTCGACGATGCCCTTCATGTGCGCGCGCGAGAGCCGCTCGAACAGGATGATCTCGTCGAGCCGGTTCAAGAACTCCGGGCGGAAGCTCGCCCGCACCACGGCCATCACCTGCTCGCGCACCTCGCCGACCGACTGGCCCGGGCCGAGGCTCGCGAGATACTCGCTGCCGAGGTTCGAGGTCAGCACGATCAGGGTGTTCTTGAAGTCGACCGTGCGGCCATGGCTGTCGGTCAGCCGGCCGTCGTCGAGCACCTGCAGGAGCACGTTGAAGACGTCGGGGTGCGCCTTCTCGACCTCGTCGAACAGGATGACCTGATAGGGACGGCGCCGCACCGCCTCGGTGAGCGCGCCGCCCTCCTCGTAGCCGACGTAGCCGGGCGGGGCGCCGATCAGGCGCGCCACGGTGTGCTTCTCCATGTACTCCGACATGTCGATCCGGATCATCGCCTGCTCGTCGTCGAACAGGAACTCGGCGAGCGCCTTGCAGAGCTCGGTCTTGCCGACGCCGGTCGGGCCTAAGAACAGGAACGAGCCGAGGGGGCGGTTCGGGTCCTGCAGGCCGGCGCGGGCGCGGCGGACGGCGTTGGCGACCGCGGCCACGGCCTCGTCCTGGCCGACCACGCGGGTGTGCAGCTTGCTCTCCATCTCGAGCAGCTTGTCGCGCTCGCCCTCGAGCATCTTGTCGACCGGGATGCCGGTCCAGCGCGAGACCACCTGGGCGATGTCGCTCTCGGTCACCTCCTCCTGCACCATGCGCTGGGACTGCGCGGACTGCGCCTGCTCGAGCGCCCGCTCGAGCTCGGGAATGCGGCCGTAGGCGAGCTCGCCCGCACGATTGTAGTCGCCGCGCCGCTTCGCCTGGTCCAGCTCCGTGCGCGCTTGGTCGAGCTGCTCCTTGAGTTTCTGCGCCTCGGCGTGCTTGCCCTTCTCGGCCTGCCACTGGGCAGTGAGCGTAGCCGACTCCTGCTCGATCTCGGCTAGTTCCTCCTCAAGCTTGCCGAGTCGCTCCTTGGACGCCTTGTCGGTCTCCTTCTTGAGCGCTCCGCGCTCGATCTCGAGCTGGACGATGCGGCGGTCGAGCTCGTCGATCTCCTCGGGCTTGCTGTCCATGACCATGCGCTTCCTGGCCGCGGCCTCGTCGATCAGGTCGATCGCCTTGTCGGGCAGGAAGCGGTCGGTGATATAGCGATGGGAGAGGGTCGCCGCGGCGACGATCGCGCCGTCGGTGATGCGCACACCGTGGTGCACATCGTACTTCTCCTTGAGGCCGCGCAGGATCGAGATCGTGTCCTCGACCGTCGGCTGGGTGACGAAGATCGGCTGGAAGCGCCGGGCGAGCGCCGCGTCCTTCTCGATGTGCTTGCGGTACTCGTCGAGGGTGGTCGCGCCGATGCAGTGCAGCTCGCCGCGCGCCAGCGCCGGTTTGAGCATGTTCGAGGCGTCCATCGCACCCTCGGCCTTGCCGGCGCCGACCAGATTGTGCAACTCGTCGATGAACAGGACGACGTCGCCCTCGCCGTGGGTGACCTCCTGAAGCAGCGCCTTGAGGCGCTCCTCGAACTCGCCACGGTACTTGGAGCCGGCGATCAGGGCGCCGAGGTCGAGGGCGAGCAGGCGCCGCTCGCGCAAGCTTTCGGGCACGTCGCCGTTGACGATCCGCTGGGCGAGGCCCTCGGCGATCGCGGTCTTGCCGACCCCGGGCTCGCCGATCAGCACCGGGTTGTTCTTGGTCCGGCGCGAGAGCACCTGGATCACGCGGCGGATCTCGTCGTCGCGCCCGATCACGGGGTCGAGCTTGCCCTCGCGCGCCGCCTCGGTGAGGTCGCGGGTGTATTTCTTGAGCGCGTCGTAGCCCTGCTCGGCCGAGGGGCTGTCGGCGGTCCGCCCCTTGCGCAGCGCCTCGATCGCACGGTTCAGGTTCTGTGCCGAGACGCCGGCCTGCTGCAGCGCCTTGGCCGCCTCGGTGCCGGCCGCCATGGCCAGCGCGAGCAGGAACCGCTCGACCGTGACGAAGCTGTCGCCGGCCTTTTGCGCGAGCTTCTCGGCCTGCTCGAACAGACGCGCGGTCTCGGGCGCGAGATGGAGCTGGCCGGCGCCGCTGCCCTCGACCCGCGGCAGCCTGGCGAGCGTGGCCTCGGTCGCATCGAGCGCACGCTTGGGATCGCCGCCCGCAGCCTTGATCAGGTTGGCGGCGAGCCCCTCCGGATCGTCCAGGAGCACCTTGAGGAGGTGCTCGGGCGTGAAGCGCTGGTGCCCTTCGCGCACCGCCACGGCCTGCGCCGACTGGATGAAGCCGCGCAGGCGGTCCGTGTATTTCTCGAAGTCCATCGCCAACTCCTGCTTTCGATCGCCCCCGAACCCAGGCAGCCATCCCGAGCGCGGCCCGGAGCGGCGCCGCGCACGGCCGATGTTCTATGTGGGGGCGGGGCGCATTTGCACAAGATCTGAGCACATGCTGAAATTGGTTGATTCTTAGGCAGTAGCGCTCGAGTCGATTGATTCGTTCCTGGCCTCAATAGCGGTCGATCACGGTGAAACCAAGCGTGTCGAAGGCGTCCATCGCGGCGAGCACCGCGCTCGCCTCCTCGAGCGCGACCGTGCGGCTGACCAGCCGGCCCGGGTCGAGCCGGCCTGCCGCCACCATCCGCAGCATGGCGTCATAGTGCAAGGGCGGCATGCCCTTGCTGCCCAGGAGCTCGATCTCCCGCTCGATGATCAGATCGAGCGGGATGGCGAAATTGGCCCCCTCCCCGGCATCGGTCATGCCGATCTGGACGTGCCGGCCGCGCTTGCGCAGGCTCCTCAGCGCATTCCGGCAGGTCGGGCCGATGCCGAGAGCATCGACCGAGACGTGAGCGCCGCCCTCGGTCAGATCGCGCACCGCGGCGGCGACGTCGTTGGTCCGCTCGGCGTTCAGCACCTCGACCGCGCCGAGCTCGCGCGCGAGGTCCAACTTGTCGTCCCGGATGTCGACGCCGATCACGTTGCCGCCGAGCGCGGTTGCGATCTCGACCGCGGACAGGCCGACGCCGCCGCAGCCGTGCACGACGACCCATTCGCCCGCCTTGACCGCCGCCCGCTCGGTGAGCCCGTGAAAGGCGGTCATGAAGCGGCAGCCCATCCCGGCGCCGGCCACGAAGCTCACCGCCTCGGGCAGGCCGACCAGATTGAAGTCGGCGTGGCCGACCGCGACGTAGCGGGCGAAGCCGCCCCAGGAGCGAAAGCCCGGCACGACCGGGTGCTCGCAGAGGTTCGCGAGGCCGCGCCGGCACCAGGGGCAGGTGCCGTCGCCGCCGCTGAACGGGACGACGACCCGATCGCCCGCTCGCCAGCGCTCGACCTCGGGCCCAACCGCCTCGACGACGCCGCACATCTCGTGACCGAGCACGTGCGGCAGCCGGAAGGCATCGGGCCAGTGGCCCGCCCAGGCGTGCCAGTCGCTCCGGCAGATGCCGTTCGCCTCGACCCGGATCACCGCGCCATGCGCGGCCGGCCTCGGATCGGGCACCTCCCGCATCACCAGCGGTTCGCGGAACGCTTCGAGCACGGCTGCTTTCATGGCGATGTTCCCTCACCCGCGGCCCCGATCGCCTACACCGTCAGGACCTCCGGAAAGCCCGGGGCACGCAGCTCGGTTCCGAGCGCATCTTCGAGCAGCTTCACGACCATCGGCGACCAGGCGCTGCCACCATACTGCTCCCGCGCGCGCCTGAACATCTCCTCGACCAGCGCTGCCAGCTCCAACGGAACGCCGAGCTCGCGGCCGAGCCGACGGGCAAGCTGCAGGTCCTTGCACGCGAGATCCATCGTGAAGCCGATGTTGTAGCTGCCGGCGAGGATGACCTTGCTCTCGGTCTCGTGCACGAAGCTGTTGCCCGAGCTCGCCCGGATCGCCTCGAACGCGACGGCCAAGTCGATGCCGCCGCGCTTCGCCAGCATCAGCGCCTCGCCCGCCGCGACCAGATGGATGAAGGCGAGCATGTTGGTGATCACCTTGAGCACCGAGGCACTGCCGAGCGGGCCGATGTAGAGCACCTCGCCGCCCATCGCCTCGAAGGCCGGCCGATGGGCCTCAAAGACCGCCCGTTCGCCTCCGACCAGGACCGTGATCTCGCCCGCGGCCGCCTTGTGCACCCCGCCGGTCACCGGCGCCTCGAGGCAGGCGATCCCTTTGGCGGCGGCGAGCGCTGCCAGGCGCTTGATCTCATCGTGATCATTGGTGCTCATCTCGACCCAGGTGCCGCCGGGCCTCAGCCCCTCGAGAATGCCCCCGGGGCCCGCCACGACCGCATCGACCGCGGCGGGCGATGGCAGGCAGGTGATCACGCTGTCCGCCGCTTCGGCCGCCTCCTTCGGCGACGATGCCCAGCTGGCGCCGGCCTCGATCAGGTGGGCAGCGGCATTGCGGTCGAGATCGTGCACCCTGAGCCCGAAGCCGGCGCGCAGCAGGCTCCTCGCCAGATGCGCCCCGAGATGGCCCAGCCCGATGAACCCGAAGCGCATTGCCTCACCCGCTCGCATCAACGCAGCTCCTCAAGGAGCGCCTTCGCCTCCTTCAGATCGGCGGTGTCGAAGCCCTCGGTGAACCAGTCATAGACCTGTCTCTTATACACATCTGACGCTGCCG
>JBKPDM010000393.1:0-4148 GCA_046727895.1 Pseudomonadota bacterium
ACCGCGCACACCACTTCGATCCGTCCGATCCCAAACGCCAACATGCGGCGCCCATGCGGCAACCGCGGAGAGAACCCTGGGACCCGGCGCGCATCGATCGAGGCAAGCCTACCGCTCTTGACAAAAGGCGATTAGAGAACCCGCTGGGACACGATCTCACCATGCCCGATCTATGGTCGACATGACCCGCTCGGGGCTCGAGGACGAAGTCGAAGGTGTTGCGAAGCACTACCTTCCGGTATTGTGGGTGCCTGGGACGACGGCCCACCGAGCAGCGCGAAGTGCGCAGCGCTGATCAGATCCGCCTTGCAGCTTGCGTTGAGCGGGGCGAGCGCCCACAATAGTCGATCGGGCTGGGGTGCCGGTGCGGGGACGTGCCGGCTGAGATCATACCCATCGAACCTGACCTGGATCATACCAGCGGAGGGAGTCGCCCGTCGATGGCAGTCTCTACCTTTCCGTTCGACGGAGCTCGTCGCCGACAGGTTTTGCCGCGCGTTGCCATCATTGGCGCCGGCGTGGCGGGTCTCGGCATCGGCTGGCGTCTGACCGACTGCGGTTGCCAGGTCACTGTGTTCGAACGCGGCGAGGCCGGACATGGTGCGTCGTGGGCCGCAGCCGGGATGCTGGCCGCGGGTCTGGAGGCCGAGCCTGGCGAAGAGCGGCTGCTCGCGTTCAATCTCGAGAGCCAGCGCCTGTGGCCGGCCTTCCGCGACCGGCTCGAGGCGGCCGCGGGCAGGGCGATCGGCTACCGTGCCGAGGGCACGCTCGCGGTGGCGCTCACGCGCGATGACGTGGAGCGGCTTCGCTTCTCGTTCGAATTCCAGCGCGGCCTCGGTATCGAGCTCGCTTGGCTGAGCGGGGCGGACGCGCGCCGGCTGGAGCCGCACCTCAGGCCCGGGCTTGCGGCGGCGGTCCTGAGCCCGCACGATCATCAGGTCGACAGCCGCAATCTATCGTTGGCACTGGCGACCGCCTTCCTGAAGGCAGGTGGCGAACTGCGCGAGCATGCCGCGGTCAGCGCTCTCGACGTCGACGCGTCGCGGGTGAGGGGCGTGGTCGTGCAGGGCGAGCGACATGCGGCCGATGTGGTGGTGCTCGCGGCCGGTGCGTGGTCGGCCGGGCTCGATGGGCTGCCGGATGCCGCGCGCCCTCCGGTGCGGCCGGTCAAGGGTCAAATGCTCGCATTGCGGATGGACCCCGAACGCCCCGTCCTTCGCCACGTGCTGTGGGCGCCCAGGGGCTACCTCGTGCCGCGCGGCGAAGGACGCCTGATCGTCGGCGGCACCGTCGAGGAGCGCGGCTTCGATCAGGAATTGACTGCGGGCGGCGTGCTCGCCTTGCTGGAAGCCGCTTGGCGCGCCGTGCCGGCCATTGAGGAGCTGCCGATTGACGAGTTCTGGGTCGGCTTCCGACCGACCAGCCGCGATGACGCCCCGATCCTGGGGCCAACCCCGGTCGACGGTCTCGTGCTCGCAACCGGGCAGCATCGCAACGGCATCCTGCAGACCCCGATCACAGCGCTGACGGTAAGCGAGGTCATCCTGACCGGGCAGGTTCCCGGCAGCATCCGCGAGTTCACGATCGACCGCTTTGGCATCCGCCCGCCGGTAGGTGCCGGGCACATGGAGCAAGGAAGCGCACCATGAACGAGGCCATCATCCTGAATGGCAAACCGGTCTCCATCGAGCAGACCACGCTGGACCAGCTGGTCGCCGCGCGAGCCCGCCAGACGCGCGGTGTCGCGGTTGCCATCAACGGCGCGGTAGTGCCGCGCGGCGAGTGGTCGAAGACTCGTCTGCGCGTGGGCGACCAGGTCGAGATCATTAATGTGATGGTCGGGGGGTGAGCCAGCCATGTCGGAGCCTCTGATGCTCGCGGGCGAGCGTCTCGCCTCGCGTCTTATTGTCGGGTCGGCCGGCTACCCGAATCAGCAGGTGCTACTGGATGCGCTTGAGGCGAGCGGCACGGAGCTTGTGACCGCCTCGATTCGCCGCATCAGCCTCACCGACTACCCTGAGAGCCTGGTTGATCTGCTCGGCGACCGATACCGGTTCTTGCCCAACACGGCTGGCTGCACGACCGCGCGCGACGCCGTGCTGACCGCCGAGCTGGCGCGCGAAGCGCTCGAGACCAACTGGGTCAAGCTCGAGGTGATCGGCGAACGGGAAACACTCTATCCGGACGTCGAGCAGCTCCTGCAAGCCGCCGAGGAGCTGGTCGCGAAGGGCTTCATTGTCCTGCCCTATTGCAACGAAGATCTGGTGACCTGCCTGAAGCTCGCCAACCTCGGCTGCGCGGCAGTGATGCCGCTGGGCGCGCCGATCGGCTCCGGCCTCGGCATCTGCAACCCGGCCATGATCGAGCTGATCTGCCGCCGAAGCCCGGTGCCAGTCGTGCTCGACGCCGGACTGGGTACGGCGTCCGACGCGGCGCTAGCCATGGAGCTGGGCTGCGAAGCCGTGCTGGTCAACTCGGCGATCGCCAGGTCGCGTGATCCGGTCCGCATGGCCAAAGCCTTCCGCCACGCGGTCGAGGCCGGCTTCGATGCGCGCAGAGCAGGCCGGATCCCGAAGCTGCGCCGCGCCGAGCCATCGAGCCCGGAGCTCGGCCTGATCGGCGCGTGAGCCATCAGTGGACCTGCCGGCGCCGCCCGTCCTCCTGATCACCGACCGCAAGCAGGCGGGCAGGCCACTTGAGCTGGTCGTGGCCGGCGCGCTGCGGGGCGGCTGCCGCTGGATCTCGCTGCGCGAGAAGGATCTGCCGGCGGAAGACCAGGCGGCCCTTGCCCTCAGGCTCTTTCGGCTGGCCGCCCCTCTTGGCGCTCGCGTCATGCTGCACGGCGATCCGCGCATCGCCCGCGAGGCGGGCCTCTTCGGCGTTCATCTGCCGACGGGCGGCGATGTGCGAGCGGCTCGTGCGGCGCTTGGCCCGGCAGCGTGGGTGAGCGCGTCGGCGCACAGCTTTGTTGAGCTCCGGACGGCGGCCGCCGCCGGCGCTGATGCCGTGACGTTGAGTCCCCTCTTTGCAAGCGCGAGCAAGCCCGGCTATGGGCCGGCCCACGGCCTGGAGGCGCTCGCGGAGAGAGCGCGCCGGAGCCCGGTCCCAATCATCGCGCTTGGTGGCATCACGGATGACAGCAGGCTCCGGTGGTGCCTCGAAGCGGGCGCAGCGGGGGTGGCGGTGATGGGCGTCATCATGCGCGCCGCCGACCCCGCCGCGACGATGGCCGATCTGATTCAGGCGGCTGGTCGGTGGTTCTTTCCCCCGGCACCTCCGGCCGGCTAGAGCGGGCCAGCCCGAGGGCAGGCCGCGATCTCGATCGCTTGAGCCAAGCTGCTCGCACGGCCCACGAGCACTGACTGAGCTGGACCCGGCGAGCGGGACCATTTGACCGGTGACCTTGATTGGAAGCGCGGTCGGCTCCGTCCTCTCCTCACGCCACGAACGACGGCAGTGGATGGGGTGGCCGCTGTGGGCATGTGGGCGACGCGGCAGCGTCGTCCAAGCGCAGTGTCATGTCCACAGCGTTGCCCGGCAAGGGGCCGGTGGCGCCAGCCCGCCACACCGCCATCGGGGTTCGACCGCCGAGCGCCTGATGCGGACGGCGGGTGTTATGAAAGGCGAACCAGGCGCCGATGCCGGCGCGAGCCGCGCGGCCGTCGGCATAGACTTTCTAGTGAACCTCCTCGTACTTGAGCGAGCGCCACAGCCGCTCGATGAAGACGTTGTCGAGCCAGCGGCCCCGGCCATCCATGGAGAACCGGACCGTAGCCGCCTCGAGCCGGCCGGTGAACGCCACCTCAAACGGAACAAGAAGCCCATTCGTGGCGACAGTCATCGACCTCTTTTCCCGCAAAGTGATGGGGGCGGCCGTCTCCACGAGCCATGGCGCGCCGCTGGTCATTCAGGCGTTTGCTATCGCGCTTCTCACGAACGGTCGCCCCGCCATCTTCCACAGCGACAACGGGAGCGAGTATCACGCCAGGTCGTGTCGCGAGGTTGGTGGAACGTATGGCCCGCCCCGCCTGCAAGCGGCATCAGCTGAGCTGACTTGACCCGTCTGCGCCAACGTATCCGGTCTCAGGGCAGGGCCCTGGCCAAGATGGAGAGTCGCGCGTCCCGGTCCTCATAAATTGGTCGGCGTC
>JBKPDM010000394.1:0-25190 GCA_046727895.1 Pseudomonadota bacterium
CCTCGAGGTCGCGCGCGACCACGGCGCGGATGCCCTCATCGACACCGCGAGCGAGGACGTGCGCGCGCGCGTCAGAGAGCTCACCGAGGGCCACGGCGCCAACGTCGTGTTCGATCCGGTCGGCGGCGAACTGTTCGAGGCATCGCTGCGCAGCATCGCCTGGGCGGGACGAATCCTGGTGGTCGGCTTCGCGAGCGGTCAGATTCCCCAGATCCCGGCCAATCTGTTGCTGGTCAAGAACTCCGCGGCGATCGGCTTCTACTGGGGCAGTTATCGCCGGCACGACCCGGCGCGGGTGCACGCCTCCTTCGAGACCCTTCTGCGCTGGCACACGGAGGGCCGGATCAGGCCGCATGTCTCGGCGCTGCATCCCCTCCCCGAGGCCAGGAGCGCGCTCGCACTGCTGCTGGCGCGCAGGAGCACCGGCAAGGTCGTGCTGACCATGGACGGCGAGCAATGAGGAGCGAGTCATGAGCGGGCGTATGGTCGTGGTCCAGGGCGACATCACCAGGCAGGAGGTCGATGCGATCGTCAACGCCGCCAATGAGCGCCTGCTCGGCGGCGGTGGGGTGGATGGCGCGATTCATCGCGCCGCCGGGCCGGAGCTGAAGGAAGAATGCAGGCAGATCGGCGGCTGTCCGACCGGCAAAGCCCGGATCACCAAGGGCTACGAGCTGCCCGCTCGCTACGTCATCCACACCGTTGGCCCGGTGTGGCATGGTGGCAGCAAAGGCGAGCCCGAACTTCTGGCCTCGTGCTATCGGAACTCGCTGAAGCTGGCGGTCGCCAACGGCGTCAAGACAATCGCCTTTCCCGGGATCAGTACCGGCGTCTACGGCTATCCGCTGGAGGCGGCCACCCGCCTGGCTATAGCTACGGTCAGGGACTGTTTGGCGAACATGCCATCGATCGAGGAGGTGCGCTTCGTGACCTTCGGCGACCAGGCGACCAAGGTCGCCGAGCAGGTCCTGGTCGAGAACGGCAAGACCTGATCAGCGGGCGGCGCTGCGCGGCGCCCGTGCTTCGGTCTCGTCCTCCGTCGCCGCCGGGTCCGCAGGCGGATCGACGGGGTCAGGCGATGCGCCATCTCCCGTCTCAGCAGCCGCCGCCTCGCGGCGCTGCGACGTTCCATAACTCTCGCTGTCTTCCTGCATGGCGCGCTGCTCGACCCGCTTGAGCCGCGAGCGGTAGAGCTGGCCAGCCTCGTCGAGCAGCGGATAGGCGATCGCGCAGATGTGCGAGTGAATTCGCTTGAGATCGCGCAGGATGTCGAGGTGCAGAGCGCTCGAATCGATGCTCTCCGGCCGCCCGGCGCGCAACCGCGCGAGGTGATTCTCCGCCGCCTGCCGCTCCGCATTGCGCACCGCGACCTTCTCGTCGATCAGCTTGCGCGCGATCGCGACATCGCCCGACATGAACACGCCGAGCGCCATCTGCAGATTGTCGAGGATGTGAGCATGCAGCGCTTCAATCTCTCTCCAGCCCTCGCTGGAGAAGCGCAGCTGCAGGCGGATCTACTTGTCCGCCAGCTCGACCAGGCTCTTGTCGATGATGTCGCCAATGTGCTCGAGATTGGTCGTGAACGCCAGAATATCGGCCGAGCGGCGGCTCTCGCCCGGATTGAGCGGTTCGCGGCTGACGTCGACGACGAACAGCTTGATCGCCTCGTGCAGCTTGTCGACCGAGGCCTCCAGGCCCTGCAGCGAGGCGAGCTTCTGCCGATCGTTGTAGCGGAAGACGTCCAGACAGTTGCGCAGCATGGTCTCGATGAAGTCGCCCATGCGCAGTGCCTCGCGTGCCGCGCAGGCGAGTGCCAGGCTCGGGCTGTCCAGGGTCGAGCGATCGAGATGGCGCGGCCGCTCGGGATCGGCCTCGACCGGCGGGTCGGGCAAAACTCGCGCGCAGAGCCTTGCGACGGCGTCGGTCAACGGGATGAAGGCGATACCGAGGGCCAAATTGAAGGCCGTGTGAAAGTTGACCACGACGCGCCCGGGAACGGCCTCCAGCAGCTGCAGCCAGGGCACGATCATGCCGACCAGCGGGGCCACGACAACGCAGCCGACCAACCGGAACAGGAGGTTGCCGACGGCGACCCGGCGCGCCGCGGGACGGTCGGCGTAAGTGGCGGTGATCGCGGGCATGCCGGCACCGAGATTGGCGCCGAGCACCAAAGTGCAGGCGATCGTCAGCGGCAGGATCGCGAAGCTGGCGAGCGACATGATCAGGAGCACGATCGCCAGGCTGGAGTGGGCGAGCCAGGTGAGCAGAGCGCCGATCAGGATCGCAATCAGCGTCGCGTGACCGAGAGCGCCGAACAGTTCCTCGAGGATCGTCGAGTTGCGCATCGGCTCCGAAGCCATGAGGATCAGGCGCAGCGCCAAAAGCATCAGACCGAGACCGATTGCGACCCGCCCAAGGCCGTGCAAGGTCCAGGCCGGTGCGCCCAGGTGGACGACCACGCCGAGCAGGATCAGGGCTGGCGCCAGCCAGTGGATATTGAGTGACAGCACCTGAGCGACCAGCGAACTACCCAGGTCGGCGCCCAACATGACCGCGAGCGCCGGCCCGGTTTCGACCAGACCGCGGCCAGCAAAGGAAGCGACCACGAGCGCGGTCGCGGTGCTGCTCTGGAGAATTCCGGTGACGCCAAGGCCCGCAACAAATGCCGCAAGGCGGTTGCGCAGCGAGACCCGCAGCCAATGGCGCAGATCGGCGCCGAAGGTGCGCATGATGCCGGTCCGGACCATGCGCGTGCCCCACAGCAGCAGGGCGACCGCGCCGAGCACTTGAATGAGAACGTCCGTCGCCGACTGACCGGCCACGGTCAAACGGCCCTCCTCGGCTCACCGGACGTGAGCGGGCTCACCCGAGAGAGCGAGACACCAAACAGGGAGGGCTCGGGAGCTTTCGGCCAGAGGCAGGCGCCGACCGGGCATGCGTCCGCCCGCAGGCCAAAGGCTGCGCAGATCGCGCTCTGCCAAAGCGCCCTCGCCATCTCGACCAGCGCCGCACAAGCTGCCGCGACGATCGGCCCTGCCGATGCGGCGGTTGTCGAAGCCGAACTGTTTCCGGGCGTCGTCCGCCCCGCTCCAACCGGGCGGGCGTCACTCGTCGGTGGCGTCGCGGTCGCTCGCCGTGGTGTCGCCGAACAGAGGTGAGCGGCTGCGCTCCTCGACTCGCGCCGCGCCGACGCTGCCACCGGTGCCCTCAGAGTTGAGCACGCTGATGTTGCCGGCGATCTGGCCACCTCGCTCCAGCTCGAACTCGCCGTAGCGCACCGTGCCCGTGAGCCTGCCGGTGCCGCGCACGATCAGGCGCTTGCGCACCGTCAGGTCGCCCTCATACACGCCGCTGATATCGGCCTCTTCGACCTCGCAACCACCGGTGAACCGGCCCGAGCGGGCGATCTCGAGCGCAAGGGTGTCGTTCAGCGTGACCTCAACCTCACCCTCGACCACAAGTCGGTCACAGGAGCTGATCTCGCCGGACAGACGGATCCCCTCGCCGACGATCAACCGCTTGCCGCCATAGCGGTCGGGTTCCGCATGCGCCGGCGGCATGGTGGCGGCTTCCGTGGTCCCAGGGCCGCCAGCCGGCGTCGGAGCGGCCGGGCCACCTGGCCCGGTCGGCTCGACTTTGCGGCGCGGCAGCTCGGGTTGCCCGGCAGCCTTAGCCGTGCTGTCGCCAGAGGGTCGACGAAACGCCCCCTCACCGCTCGCCGGAAGCTCGGTTTCGGTGTCTTTCTTGCGGAACATGGCAACGCAACCCCCAGCTGTCCGGATTCTTCAGTGATCTGTTAACGAGGACCACTAACTATCCTCTAACAGATACCAAATCCTCCTCAGGAACGATTAACCACACGATCGGGCGAAGTCAAACACTTCTGTCGCCCGTAGATCGAACGACCTCCAGTTCGCCCGGCACCGGCGCGCCTCGACTATGCCAGGCCGTACCGCCGCTCCGGCGCAAGCCCTCGAACAGATGAACCATGAACGCGATCGCCACCACCGGGGCGATCAGATTAAAGCCCGGCACCATTAGCATCGCGGCGATGATCGCGCCAGCCAGCCAAAGTCGCCCGCGTACGCGACGACGCAGCCCGACCACAAGTGCCGCGGGCAACCGCCGCCCGGCCACCAGCTCGAAGTACTCGCGGCCGAGAAGATAACCGTTCAGGGCCAGATACACCAGAAGGTTCGTGCCCGGAATCAGATAGAGCGGCAGCGCCAGCAGATTGAGGACCACCGCGACCACAGCGAAGCGCAGCGTCGTCTGCAGCGCCTGCCCCAGGCCCATCCCCGCGGGTGGCGGCAGATCTCGATAGTGCTGCTGCTCGACGGCGTCGACGACGTCCTCGGCGAACAGACCGAGGGTGAGCGCAAACACCACTGGAAACAGCAGCCAGGCCAGCAGCAGCGCGGCCACCGAGCCGGCGAGCGCGAGCAGCGCGTTCAACCAGACCAGACCCGTGGGATCCAGGACAGTGAGGGCCGTCGACACCAGCGCCATCAACACCGCGAAGGTCGCGATCGCCAGCAGGGCGCAACGACCCACGAGCCGCCTGGTCGAGGGCTCTGCCAGCTGCCAAAAGCCGCGGATCAACGCGTCGAGCACGAACTCACCTGCGCGCCGGTTTGGGGCCGATATGGGTAACGCGATTGCGCGATGCTAGGCCATCGACGAAGCGATCGGCAGGTCGCTTCACGGATGTTCTTCTGTTTCGCCGCAAGCGTGTTTTAACGCAAACGAGTGAATTGCGCCGATATTCCACACTCCTATACTCCGCCGGCCACAACGAGCCGGAGCCGAGCTGCGATGACCACCGACGAGCCGCCTGTCCGAATGGATGTCCTCGGTCTCGGCAACGCCATCGTCGACGTGATCGCCGAGGCCGACGATCGGCTGCTCGAGCGTCTGGATCTCGCCAAGGGGACCATGACCCTGGTCGATCACCCGCGTGTCAGTGAGCTCTACGAACACATGGGACCGGGCGTTGAGATGTCCGGCGGTTCGTGTGCCAACACTATGGCGGCCCTCGCCTCGCTCGGCGCCGCGGTGGCCTATGTCGGTAAGGTGCAGAGCGACCAGATGGGCGAGGTGTTCGGCCACGACATTCGCGCCGCCGGCGTCGAGTTCCGGACGCCGCCGCTGAGGAGCGGTCCGCCGACCGCGCGCTGCCTGGTGTTCGTGACGCCCGATGCTCAGCGGACCATGGCCACCTACCTCGGCGCCTGCGTGGAGCTGGGCCCGGACGACGTCGACGAGGCCGCGGTCGCGGCGGTCAAGGTCACCTATCTCGAAGGCTATCTCTGGGACCGCCCGGATGCCAAAGCGGCATGCCTCAAGGCGGCCGAGGTCGCGCATCGCCATGGCCGGCGCGTCGCGCTGACCCTGTCCGATCCGTTCTGCGTCGCCCGCTGGCGCAGCGAGTTTGCCGACCTGATCACCCGTCACGTCGATATTCTGATCGCCAATGAGGTCGAAATCTGCAGCCTCTACGGCGCCAATGACCTCGAGCAGGCGGTCGACCTGGTCCGCGGCCAAGTGGGCATCGCGGCGCTCACTCGCAGCGCAGAGGGCTCGGTGATCGTCGCCGAGCGCGAGACTCATCGGGTGCCGGCGGCGCCGGTCGCGCGCGTGGTCGACACCACCGGCGCGGGCGACCTCTATGCTGCGGGCCTGCTCTACGGCCTGACCCATGAGCTGCCGCTCGCAGCCTGCGCTCGACTGGGCGGCCTGGCGGCGGCCGAGATCCTCGGTCACTATGGCGCCCGGCCCGAACGTCCGCTTACGCCGCTGCCGGACGCCGCGCTGGCGGGTTGAGGTGGCGCTGTCACCGCGCGGGCTCTCATCCCGCACCGTCGAACCAGAAAGTATCGGGGTGATAGATGCCGAACTGCGCGCCCGGCTCCCAGTTGTACACCCCCTCCTTCGGTACGTTGCGCAGCGTCTCCCGTACGGCGACCGGCTGGAGGACGCCCGCGATCAGACTGATCGAGTACACCTGGTCGCTCCAAATCGGCAGGATCTGGTCCCAGATCTGCTGGCGTTCCTCGGTGGTCTTGGCCTCGCGCCAGTCCTGGAACAGCTTGAGCAGCTCGGCGGCCTGCGGCTGATCGGGTGCCTCGCCCGCCTCGCCCTTGGTTTCGAAGTACTGGCCCCACTTCGGCCACTGGAGTTGCTGCTGGCTGGTCGGAGCGAATTCCTCGGGGCTCATATCCGCGCTTGGAATGCCGTTCTCCAGACCGAACCAGATCGACATCAGGGCCTCACCCGAGAAGATCCGATTGCGAAAGACCTCGCGCTGGGAGGGTCTGGGATCGATCTTGATGCCAAGCTTGAGCCACTGCGCGGCCACCAGCTCCAGAACGTCGGCCTGCTCGGTCTCCTCGCCCGCGGTCTCGACGACCAGCTCCATCGGCCGCCCGTCGGGCAGCAGCCGCAGCCCGTCGCTCGAGCGCTTGGTCAAGCCGATCTCGTCGAGCAGTGCGTTGGCGCGCTCCAGATCGAAGTCCGCCCATTCGCTCCGGTACTCCGGCTTGTAGAGCGGGCTTTGCGGCAGCACCGTGTTCTGGCCGCCGATCCCGAGACCAAAGAACAGGATCTGATTGATCTCGTCGCGGTCGACCGCGAGCGAGAGGGCACGGCGGAAGCGAACGTCGCGGAAAAGCTCGCGCCAGACCTTATCCTGCGCGTTGAGGTTGGGATAGACGGCGAGGTGCGCGCCGCGTGCGGTGTGCCACAGATAGGGGACGAGATGGCTGCGTTCCTCGCTCTCCTTGAGGAAGGTGTAATGCTTGAAGAACAGGCCGCGTGATTGCAGGTCGGTCTCGCCCGCGCCGGTCTTGATCGGGATCAGCTTGTCGTCAACCACGTCGAAGACCACCCGATCGATGTAAGGCAATTGCTGGCCATTGGGGTCGACCCGGTGGAAGTAGGGGTTGCGCTCGAACACGAACCGGGTCGCCGGCGGCGGCGTGGTCAGACGCCAGGGTTGCAGCGTCGGCAGGTCCGGATTGTCGAACTTGTACATGTCGTCGTGGCGGCCGTGCAGCTGCGCCCAGTCGCGCGCCTGGGTTTCCTTGACCAGCGCCGCCAGTTTTGCCGGGTCGGCATAATGTTCGTGAAATTGCTTCAGGTAATGCGCGGGCATGTAAATGAACATGGGCGTCGCCCGCGCCAGCGCCGGCAGGAAGAAGGGGTTGGGCTTCGACCAGCTGTAGCGCACCGTCAGTGGATCGGGGAACTCGACCACCGGCGGCTCGCCATCGACGAACAGCTCGATCGGCGGCCCGGTCGGGCTCAGTGCTTCATTATTGGCGACGTCCTGCCACCAGTAGCGGAAATCCTCGCTCGTGAACGGCTCGCCGTCCGACCAGCGATGCCCCTTGCGCAGATGCAGGGTGAAGATTCGCCCGTCCTCGACATCGATGTCCTTAAGAATGTCCGGCGCGAGTTCGAGCTTTTCGTTGTAGCCGACCAGGCGCGCATAGCCATAGACCACCATCAGACGAGTGTCCTTGGCCCGGCCGACCAGCATATGCAGGTCGCCGCCCGGCTTGCCGATCGACTTGCCGTCGGCGCTGAAGTCGCTCACCAGGGGCTCGTCGGGTGGACCGGCGCTCGCGGGCGGCGCGGCCGCGAGCAGGCCGGCGACGAGCAGCGGGATCGTGGCGAGGGTCGCGCTAGGCAGCGGTGAGAACAGCTTGAGCATCGGCTTCCGGGCTCATCCGAACGAAGTGGTTGCGATCGAGGTTGACCAGGCGGGTCGGGCCGTTGCCCAACGTAAACGGCGCCGGCCAAGCGGTGGGCTCCGAGGTCTTGCCGGCCATCAGAGCAGTGAAATTCAGGGGTTGCGCGAGATCGGGCTCCGGCACCGCCGCGAGCAGCGCCTTGGTGTAAGGGTGCACCGGGCGCGCGAACAGTTGCTCGCTCGGAGCGACCTCGACGATGCGGCCCGCGCACATCACGGCGATGCGCTGGCAGACGTACTTGACCACGGCCAGATTGTGCGAAATGAACAGATAGGTGAGTCCGAGTTCCGCCTGCAGATCCTTGAGCAGGTTGAGGATCTGCGCCTGGACCGAAACGTCCAGCGCGGACACCGGCTCGTCGCAGATCAGCATCTCCGGCCCTAGGGCCAGCGCCCGGGCGATGCCGATCCGCTGCCGCTGACCGCCGGAGAAGCTGTGCGGGTAGCGGCGCAGATGGCGGACGTCGAGGCCGACCGCGGCGAGCAGCGCCTTGACCTGCTCGGTCCGCTCCTTCTCGGCGCCAATCCGGTGGATCACCAGCGGCTCCGCGACGATGTCGTAGACGGTCATGCGCGGGTTGAGGGAGTGGAACGGATCCTGGAACATGTACTGCAGGCGACGACGAAACCGCTCCAGATCCTGGCCCTGCAGCGCGAGGACGTCGATCGGCCCGTCGGTCGCGTGAAAGGTGATGCGACCGGCATCGGGACGGATCGCGCGCATCACCGCCTTGGAGACGGTGGTCTTGCCGCAGCCGCTCTCACCAACCAGGCCGAAGGACTCGCCGCGCGTGATCGTGAAGCTGACGTCGTCGACCGCGACGACATTCTTGGCCTGACCACCAAACCAGCTGCTCTTGCGGGTCCGGTACGCCTTGCAGACGCCTTCGACCTCGAGCAACGGTGACTTCGCAGCTGACTGGCCGGCGGGGCGGTCGATCACCGGACCGTTGGCGCCACGGCTGAGCAGCGCACGACCGGCCGGCGAGACTTCGCGCAGCGGCGTCAGGCGTTCGCCCGGTGGCATCCGGAGCCGCGGCACGGCGTGCAGAAGGGCCCGCAGATAGGCGTGCTGTGGCCGGCTCAGCAGCGCCGTACAGCTACCGCTCTCCATCACCCGACCGCGATAGAGGACCACCACCTCGTCGGCCATGTTGGCAACCACGCCGAGGTCATGGGTGATAAACAGAATGGCCATGTGGAACTCCTTCTGGAGTTCCTGCATCAGCTGCAGAATCTGCGCCTGGATGGTCACGTCGAGAGCCGTGGTCGGCTCGTCGGCGATCAGCAGCGCCGGGTCGCAGACCAGGGCCATGGCGATCATTGCGCGCTGGCGCAGCCCGCCGGAGAGCTCGAACGGATAGGTGCGGAACGCCGGCTCAGGATCGGGAAAGCCGACTCGGGCGAGCATTTCGATCGTCCGCTGCCGCGCCTTGGCGCGGTCGGCGCCGGTATGCAGAAGCACGGCCTCGGAGATCTGATCGCCGATCGTGTGCAGCGGTGAGAGTGAACTCATCGGCTCCTGGAAGATGATCGAGATCCGCCCGCCGCGAATCGAGCGGCGCACCGGGTGGTCGTCGGCGTAGGCGGCGAGGTCGAGCGGCTCGTTGTTGCGGCGCGGGTCGCGCAGGATGATCGCACCGCGGCTGATCCTCGCGTTCTGTGGCAAGATCCCCAGCACCGCCTGTGAGATGACGGTCTTGCCCGAGCCGCTTTCACCAACCAGGGCGACGGTCTGACCAATCTCGACCGTGAACGAGACGCCGCGTACGGCCTCGATCAATCCTTCGTCGGCGAAGAAGTCCACCGCGAGGTCCCGGATTTCGAGCAGCGGCGCGCTCATTGGGTCACCTCGAACAGCTCGCCCGCGGCGCAGAGCCGCGCCCCCGGATGGCCTGCCAGCACCCCGAGCAGCCGGTCGAGAAATCGCCACCCCGCCTCGTCCATCACCAGGTGGTGGCTGAGAATGCCGATCGGCTCGTCCGGATCGAGCAGCTCGACCAGGCGGGCGAGCGCGGCCGCTTCGCCTACGAACAGTCGGCTGCCGCGCCAGTCGACTGGATCGAGATGGGCGTTGACCTGAAGGAGCGACGGCGCCGCTTCGGCCGCGGAGCGCCGGCCGAAGGTCGAAAGGCCCGAAAAGCCAGAGACGCTCAGGCGCTCGATCAGCTTCGGATCGAACCGGTTCCAGGGCGGCACCAGGACCGCGAGGAAGGTCGCACCGAACGCGTCGATCAACGCGCTGCGCCCGCGCTCGAGCTCCGCGGTGATGATCGACAGGTCCCGGGCGCCGAGCTCGATCGGCTTGGCGCCCTCGGGCGCGTGGTTGACGTGGGCGAAGCCGTGCTGCAGCACGGTGGCCCGGCTGCTCGCGGCGATCAGCGCCTGGACCTGCGGCTCCAGCCAGAGGGGCACCACGGCGAGGGCCACCGGCAGCTGGCGCCGCTCGGCCAGCTCCAGCAGGCGCTCGAGCGCGGGTTGGTCGCGGCCGGCGTCGTCGTCGCGCCACCAGAGGCGGATCGCTGTGCCGCGCTCGGCAATCGCGTCGAGGGACGCCTCAAGCTCGCGCCAGGAGGTCATGTCGCCGCGCCCCCGGAAGCCATGTCGCCCGGCGCCGGCCGGAGTGCGAGCTCGGCGACCAGCCGCGCGGTCGCGGCCGCGCCGTCGAGGTCGAGCCTCGGCCGCCGCCCCGGCGGCCGGCTTGCAACCCTGTCGATCGCCCGGGCCAGGCTGCGCGGGTTCAACTCGCTCTCCCAGACCGTCTCGGCCAGCCCCAGGCTGGTCAGCCGCTCCGCCCGGATCCGTTGTTCGGTCTCAACGGCCGTTTCGAACGGAACGAGGACCATCGGCTTGCCGAAACGCAGCACCTCCACAACGGTGTTGTAGCCCGCTTGCGAGACGGAGAGAAGGCTATTTGCCAGGAGCGCATGGAAATCGTCGCGCTGGCGCTCCACAACCAGGCCGACCGGCGCGGCGGCCCTGAGCGCCGCGAACAGGTCGGGATCAACACCGCCGCCCGCGATCAACCGCCAGGCGCGGTCGCCGAGCCGGGACAGGGCGCGGGCGGCGATGGCCGCCTCGAGCAAGGCCCCGCCGACGCGCCCGCCTCCGGCCGAGACCAGCACCTCACCCCCGGCCTCTGAGCTGATCGCCGGTGCCGGCTCGACCACGTAGCCGGTCTCGACCAGGCGCGGCCCGAGGTCGGCGGCGTACGGAAAGGTCAGGCCGAAGGGCGCCAGTTCGGGATCGGTGTGCACCAGCATGCGGTGGTAGTGCATCAGCGCCAGATCGCGCATCCATGCGTAGCGTTCCGGCGCCGGCTTGGGCACCAGGATGTCGCGCACGGAGGCGAGCAGCCACGGCCTCGGGCGCGCCGCGCCAGCGGCCTCGAGCAGAGGCAGCAGCTCGAAGCGAAACGCCCGTCGGCCAAACGGAAACATCTCGGTGATCACGACCCGCGGCCGGAGGTCCGCGAACAGCGCCAGCAATCGCGCCCGCCGTGCCGCCCGGTAGGCGTCGTCGATCGGCCGGTCATCGCCGTCAACCAAAACCGCAAAGCTGGAATCCCGCGCCTCCACCGAGGGGATCTGGACCAGCTCGACCCCCTTCGGCACCAGCCACGGCGCCGGCGGCCCGCCACTCACCAGAATTACCTCGAGCCCCCGCTCGACCATTGCCCGCGCCAGGATCGCGGCGCGCTTCAGGTGTCCGGTGCCGAGCAGATGCTGGACCCAGAACAGAACCCGCATCGCTCAGGCCGCGAGCCGCAACGGCGCGGCGCCGAGCCGCAGCCAACGGTCGGCGTCAACGACCGTCGGCAAGGCGTGATCCCGCCGCAGGCGAACCGGCGCCTTGGCCCGCATCTCCCAGCCGGTCGCGAGGACCAGTGCGGACCGGATCACCCCCTTGTGGCAGACCGCCACGGTCGGCGCGGGATCGGCCGCCAGATCCGCGATCAGGTCGCCCAGGCGTGCACACACGTCGCGCGGGCTCTCGCCGCCCGGCGGCCGAAAGTCCAGGCCGCGAGCCTCGTTGCTCGCCACCAACCCGGGCGCCTCGGCGCGCAGCTCCGCGAGCCGCCTGCCTTCCCAGGCGCCCCAGTCCATTTCGATCAGGCGCGGCTCGATCAGGACCGGCCGATCGGTCAGGAGCGCTGCCGTCTCGCGCGCCCGGTGCAGCGGGCTGACCAGCCAGCGGGCGTTCGCCCAGGCCGCCGGCAGCCGCCAGCCCGCCACTTCGGCACGTCCCTTGGCCGACAACCCGACGCTCGCCCGGCCCTGCAGGCGCCCCGCCTCGTTCCAGGCGGTCTCGCCATGGCGGATGAACAGGAGTGGCATCACCGGCGCGCCGCCCGGATCGCTGGCGCCGCCGCCAGTGCCGACGACAGCTCCGTGGCTGCGCCCGTCAAGCTGCGCTCGCGGGTAACAAAGGCGAGCGCCTGCTCACTCATCCGCCGCCGGCGCTCCGGCTGACCGAGAAGCGCGTCGACAAGTGCGGCGAAGGCTGCCGGATCACCCCGCGGCGCGAGCACGCCGGTGACGCCATCGCGCACCACCTCGTCGACGCCGCCCTCCCGGGCGGCGACTACCGGCAGCCCGGTCGCCTGGGCCTCGAGCATGGCGAGCCCGTACGCCTCGCGCACCGCCGGCCAGACGTAGAGATCGGCCGCGGCGTAGAAAGCCACCAGCGCCGTCTCCGCCATGGCGCCGGCGAAGACGACACGATCCGGCCCTAGGCGTGCGAAGTCGGCCTCAATCGCGGGCCGGGCCGGGCCATCGCCGATCACGAGCAGCTGCCAGGCACGATCGCGCAACCGGGCGAGAGCCCGATGGAGGAGGCGGTAGGAGTCGCGTTTGACGTCGGCCCGCATCATCGCGACGGTCAGCAGCCAGGGTTGCGCAGAATCGAGCTCGAAGCGCGCAGCGATCGCCGCCCGATGGCGTTGCCGCTCGGCCCAGGCGGCACGATACGGCGCCGGATCGAGGAACGGCGCCAGCCGGCGCAGCTCGGCGGGCGGCCGCACCAGGGGCGCCAGACACTCGGCGTCGAGCGCGGTCAGTACGAGCAGGATGTCGGCCGCGCGAATCGCCCGCTCGGTCGCGGCATGGCCAAGCGCCCATGGCCCTCGCGCCTGCTTGGGCGCGAAGGACGGCTCGGCGAGCAGATAGGGGATGCCGAGCCCAGCTGCGACCGTGGGGCCGAGCCAGTCGGGCGACTTGTGATAGGCGTGGTAGGTGAGCCAGGCGCGCGGGCGCTCTTCGTCTGGCCGGCGACCATAGCCGCGCATGAGACGCGCCGCGCATTTTTCGCCCAGCGCCTCGATCCGGCGCTGGCGCGAGACATCGCCCACGCGGTCGTAGCTGCGCAACCGGCTGGCAAGCTCCACCGGCTGCTCGGTGATAGCCAAAGCACTCAGGAGCGCGCGCGCCATGCGCCGGTCGCCCGACGGGGTCGGATGGTCGGACGGCTTGAGCGGCGCGTAGAAGGCCACGGGCCGGCTCATGCGGCCGCCTGGCGGGGCGGGCCGAGCGTCGCGCGAAGCCGCGCCGCGATCCGGTCGATGCCGGGATCGGCGCCGAATCGGGCGAGCACCCGGGCCCGCGCGGCCTGGCCGAGCCGGAGCCGGGCCGCCGGGCTCTGGATCAGCTCGGCCAGCGCCGCAGCCAGCGCGCCCGGGTCGTCGGGCGGCACGAGACGCCCGTTGATGCCGTCTTCGATGAGCTCGGGCACCGCTGCGATCTGGCTCACGACCGCGGCCAGCTCGAGCGCGCCCGCCTCCAGGAGCACGTTGGGCAGACCGTCGCGATCACCATCCGCGGCGATCCGGCTCGCGAGGACGAACAGATCCGCGGCGCGGTAGACGTCGAGTACGCGCTCCTGAGGCTGCGCGCCTCGCCACAGAATGCGATCCGCGACGCCAAGGTGTCCCGCCCTGGCCTCAAGGTCGGCCCGGAGCGGCCCGCCGCCGACGTGCTGGTAGCGCCAGTGCAGCCCGGGGGGCAGTGCGGCGAGCGCCTCGAGCAGCACCTCGATGCCCTTCTTGGGCACCAGACGGGCGACGCCGAGAAGGCCGACCGGCCGGGCCGGATCGCGGCCGTCCGGCCCCAGGGTACGCCCCGGCGCCGGAAAGCGTTCCGCGTCCAGACCGTGATAGGTCAGGTGAACTTCGGCATCCGGCGCCAGCGCGCGCAGGTGCTCGGCATTGGCGGCCGTGCATGCGGTCACCCAGCGGCAGTCCCGGACTTTCTCACGCTTCTCCCAGTCGGGTGTGATCCAGATGTCCTTGGCATGGGCCGAGGCGCACCAGTCGAGCCCGGTGAGCCGGGCCGCGTAGCGGGCGACGGAGGCCGGCGTATGCAGGTAATGGGCGTAGAGCAGGCCGACCTCGTCCGCCAGCTCGGCCGCGAGCACCAGGGCCTGGCCGAAGCGCCGCACCCGGTTGGCGCTCGGGTCGCGGCGCAGGTCGGCAAGCCAGAGGGCGCGCGCCCTGGGATAGCCAGGCCAGCGGCGAACCCGCCGCCAGGCGTCGAATACGCGGCCGGGTTCCTGATAGAGATACTCCGGCAGATACACGACCGGCGCCCGAATCTGCCTATGCGCGGCGTGCACGGTCGGATCGGTCGGATGACGAAGCGAGACGATGGTGAGGCTCAGGCCGCGTCGCTCGAGGCCCAGGATCTCCTGCGCGATGAACGTCTCCGACAGGCGCGGGTAGCCCTTCACGATCATCGCGATGCGGCCGTGTGCCCCGATCATGGCTGTCGCGCTAGCCACTCAGGCGGAGCGCGAGAGCCGCGCTACCCCTTGCGGCGCGACGAGCCAGGGTGCGGTGCGCGCGGCGATCCGCTCGAGCCCGGCCAGCAGATCGGGATGGGCAGCGACTTGCGGCGCCGGCCAGGCCGGCAACGCGCGCAGCCGCTCGGCCATCAGCGCCGGCGAGCGCACGCCGTCGTCGGCGAGAACGTGCACGAGGCCGAGCTCGGCGGCGCGTTCGGCGCGCAGCAGCTGCTCCTGGCGCGGTTCGGTGCGCGGCACCAGCAGGGCGGGCTTGCCGAACGAGAGGATCTCGCAGAACGTGTTGTAGCCGCCCATGGCCACCACGCCGAGGGCCCGCTCGAACAACCGCTCGAAGCGGGCATCGAAGGTCATCGCGTAGACCCTCTCCAGCCGCCCCGCCCGCTCGAGGAACTCGAGCCGACGCTCGAGGTGCATGAAGGGACCGAACACCACGAGCGCCGGATAGGTGATGTGGGGATCGGTCTCGTACGCGCGCAGCACCCAATCGATCAACTCTTCGCCATCGCCGCCACCCCCGGCAGTAACCAGGATGTAGGGCTCGCTCGGCAGCTCGTGTTCGATGGCATCCACTGGCACCGTTGGCGCGGAGCGCCGGAGATAGCCGGTGAAAGCTACTTTGTGGGCGAGCGGCAGCATGCCCGGCAGCTCGGTCAAGGGATTGAAAATCTGGGGTAGACCGTAAACCCAGATTTCATCGTAGAGTTCGTAGAGTGCCGGAAAGACGCCCTTGCGCCGCCATTCATCGAGCAGGCTCACCGGTTCGTCCATGACGTCGCGCAGGCCGAGGACCAGATGCGTGCCACGCTCCTTCAACATCGAGAGGGTGTCGCGTACCTCGCCGCGCAGGCCGAGCGGCTCCTTGTCGACGAGGAAGAGGTGCGGATCGAAGATCTCGGCGGTGTGCTGGATGATCGAGCTGCGCATCGCCAGGGTCTGCTCGATGTCGATGTGCAGTTGCAAAGACGTGTAGTCGCCATTGCGCAGCTTGATCACCCCCGGCACCCGCACGAAATCAACCCGGGCCTTGAAGTCGAAGCTGCCGATGATCGGCGAGCCCGACAAGATCAACACCGAGAGATGACGATAGGTTTCAACCAGATGATGCGCGATCGTCCGGCAACGGCGCAGATGGCCGAGGCCGAAACTGTCGTGGCTGTAGATCAAAAGCCGGGCAGCGGTGTCCATGGCCCCGACCATTGTCAGCGTATCCCCCAATCACTATGGCAGGCTGTCTTGCTGCGGACAAGGACCGCGGCGATTCCGGCTCAGCCAGTGTGGCGTCCAGCACTGGCCCACACGCGCCTGAATGGCCGGGCGATTGTCCCGTAGTCGGCGCCCGTTCGACCCGGCCGGCTGCTGCGGACGCCGCGGCGCCTCGCTCGCTCCATGAGCCTCGCGATCGCGATCCCTTTGGTGCCGGAGCGGCGCTGGCGCTTGGCTGGCTTGGCCGCCGCTGGCCGACCGCGTTCCTCTCCTGCGTGCTGGCCAGCTTCGCCATCGGACCACAATGGGTTCTCACCGGCTACCTGTCCCACGATCTGCTTGCCCTGGCCATACCGGCGCAACAGGCGCTGCTGATCGCCGCCGCGGCCGCCAACGTCGCCCGCTACGGCTTCAGGTCGGGGATCGTCAACTGGCCAATTCTGGCGGTCGCTCTGCTGATGGTGCCCGGCAGCGTGCTGGCCAGTCTCGACCAGCGCCTGAGCTTCGCCCAGATGGCGCTCGCGGCGATCGGTCTGAGCCTGCCCTGGAGCCTGGTCCACGTCGTCCTGGAGCCCGGCTCCGCTACGCGCTGCTCATCGCGCTTTTGCCGGTCCTGTCGGTCGCGGTCGGCCTCGGGTTGGACGCTGCAGGCGTTCATTCGCTCTACCACGGCAGCTCGACTCGCGTGATCCGTCTGACCGGGGCGAACAACGCGGGATGGCTCGCATGCCTCGCCTTTGCCGGGTTTGCGGTGGCCCTGCACGAAGTGATTCGCGCCCGAAGCCAGGGCTTCGCCTGCCTGGCGGCAATCAACCTGGCGCTTGCTGTTCTGAGCGGTGGTCGGATGGGCGTCGGGGCTTCGGTCGTAGTGGCCGTGGTCTACGGTCTGCTCGACGAGACCATCCGAACCAGAATGCGTCGGGTTCCCCCGTTCCTGCTCGCCATCGGCGCGGCGGCATCGCTGTTGGCGCTCGGCGTGTGGCTCACTCAGGGTTTCCACACCCTGCGCGATGCGATCGATCTGTCCGGGCGGGGTAGGCTCTGGGTCGGTTATCTCGAGCAGTACTGGCGCAGCCCGATCTTTGGCCACGGTCTTGGCGTCACCGCGCTCGTCCGCAGCTATTACGACCTGCCGCACAACGAGTATCTGCGACTGCTGGTCGAGAGCGGCGCTGTCGGCCTGGCGATCTACGGCGGCGCGGCCCTGCTCTGGAGCCGTCAGATCGTGGCGCGCGCAGATCCCGGCGAGCGGGCCTTCGTCATCGCCCTCTTGCTCGCCCTCGCCGTCTACGCGATCAGCGACAATATTCTGATCATGCCACCCGCCCTCGTGCCGTTCCTCTATCTCGCGGTGATCCTGAACGAGCCGGCAGGCGCACGGCGCCGGCGTCCGGCAGGACCATTGCTTTCGCCCGGGGCCGATTAGCGATCAGTGATGCTGCGCCGGCCAGTCCCGCGCCAGGCCTTGAGACTTGCACTATCCGTGAAATTGAGCACGCTAGACGGTCCGGCAAAGGCAGCTGCGCCGTCGACGTGATCGATCATGGACCGTAACATCTTTCGCTACATACTGCGCCATAGTCTGCGCGCGCAGATCATCGTTCTGGCGATGACGGTCGGCTCCTTCCCGTTCCTCTACACGACCCTCGAGCTACCCAAGCTGATCGTCAACGACGCCCTGGCCAAGAGCGGCCGGCACGTGGTGTTCGGCATCGATCTCTCTCAGGTCCACTATCTGTTCACGCTCTGCGGCCTGTTCCTCGGCCTGGTGCTGATCAACGGCGCCTTCAAATACGTCATCAATGTCTACAAGGGAATCATCGGCGAGCGCATGCTGCGCCGCCTGCGCTACGAGCTCATCTCACGCGTGCTCCGCTTTCCGCTGCCGCATTTCCGACGGGCCTCGCCGGGCGAGATCGTGCAGATGGTCAACGCCGAGGTCGAGCCGCTCGGCGGCTTCATCGGCGACGCCTTTGCCCTGCCCGCTTTTCAAGGGGGCACCCTGATCACGATCCTCGCCTTCATGTTCATCCAGAATTGGGTCATGGGCGTGGCCGCGGTCATCCTGTACCCCTTGCAAATCTATCTCATTCCGAAACTGCAGCGTCAGGTCAACGCGCTCGGCAAGCGGCGCGTCCGCCAGGTCCGCTATCTGGCCGAGCGGATCGCCGAGACGGTGGCCGGCGTCCGCGACATCCGCGCCAACGACGCCACGCAGTACGAGCGGGCACGCTTCACCCGCGAGCTTGGCGTCGTGTTCAACATTCGCTTCGAGATCTACAAGAAGAAGTTCTTCATCAAGTTTCTGAACAATTTCCTGGCCCAGCTCGGCCCCTTCTTTTTCTACTCGATCGGCGGTTATCTGGTGATCATGGGTGACCTCACCCTGGGCGCGCTGGTGGCTGTGGTCGGCGCGCACAAGGAACTGTACTCGCCGTGGAAGGAGCTGCTCAGCTACTATCAGATGATGATGGACGTTCAGATCAAGTACGAGCAGGTCGTCGCACAGTTCGACCCGAGCGGCATGCGCGACGAGACCCTGCAGATCGCCGAGCCGGAGCCGGTAACGTTGAGCGGGGAGCTGCGCGCGACCAATCTGACGCTCCTCGGCGAGGATGGCGCGCCGATCCTCGACGGCGCCAGTTTCGCGGTCGAGCTGCCGGCCCGGATGGCGATCGTGGGGCCCGCCGGCAGCGGCAAGGAGGAGCTGACTCTGGTCCTGGCCAATCTGCTCGACATCGACGCCGGCCGCGTCCTGATCGGCGATCACGAGGTGCAGAAGCTGGCCGAGGCGATCACCGGACGCAAGATGACCTACGTCGGCTATCCGGCCCAGATCTTCTCCGGCACGATCGCCGACAATCTGCTCTTCGGGCTCAAGCACCGGCCGATCCGACCACCACCGCTCGAAGGCGCGGCCGCGGAACGGCAGAGGCGCGAGCTCGCGGAGGCGGAGCGCGCCGGCAACTCGACGTTCGACAGCGACGCCGACTGGATCGACTACGGCGAAGCCGGACTGGACGGCCCCGCCGACATCGTGCCGGCCGCGGTACGCGCTCTCGGCCTGGTGAGGCTGGATCGCGACGTCTACCAGATTGGACTGCGCGGGACGATCGACCCGGAGGCGCAGCCGGAGCTGGCCGAACAGTTCCTCGAGGCGCGCCGCGCCATGGGCGAGCGGCTCAAGGATCGCCGCCTCGGCCGGCTGGTCGAGGTGTTCGACCCGGAGCGCTACAACACCAACGCCACGCTCGCCGAGAACCTGATGTTCGGGGCGCCGGTCGGCGAAGTGTTCGACATCGACAACCTCGCCGCCCACCCCTACGTGCAGCAGATCATCGCCCAGGCCGGGCTGGTCGAGATGCTGCTCGAGGTCGGCTACAAGCTCGCCAGCACCATGGTCGAGCTGTTCGCCGATCTGCCGCCCGACCACGAGTACTTCCGGCAGTTCAGCTTCATCAGCGCCGATGATCTGCCCGACTATCGCGCGCTGGTCGGCCGCGCCGACCCGGCCCGACTGGACGCCCTCAGCGCGGCCGATCGGGAACGCCTGATCGCGCTGCCCTTCAAGCTGATCCCCGCCCGGCACCGGCTCGACCTGATCGACGACGCGCTGCAGGCGCGGGTTCTCGAGGCCCGTCGTCTGTTCCGTGAGCAACTGCCGGTCGAGCTCAGCGGCAATGTCGCGTTCTTCGACGCCGAGCGCTACACCCCAGCTGCCAGCCTCCAGGACAACATCCTGTTCGGCAAGGTCGCCTACGGCCAAGCCCAGGCGACCGAGCGGATCAGCGATTTGATGACCGAGGTTCTTGCCGATCTTGGCCTGCACGAACGCGTCATCGAGATCGGTCTGCAGTCGCCGACCGGCGTCAGCGGCATGCGCCTCTCCCTGCCGCAACGCCAGAAGCTCGCGCTCGCGCGCGCGCTCCTCAAGCGGCCCGAGGTCCTGATCCTCTACGATGTCATCGGACCGCTCGATCCCGGCGAGCAGGTGACGATCACCGATACCCTGCTCGAAGAGTTCGCCGGGCGGACCCTGATCTGGAGCATCAATCGCAGCGACTGGGCACGCAAGTTCGATCACGTGCTGGTCATGCGCGCGGGCCAGGTGGTCGAGCAGGGACGCTACGCCGAGCTCGATCGCGATGGCAGCGCATTGCACGAACTGGTCGCGGCAGAATAAAGTGTGATCGAGGAGGGTCTGTCGCATGAGCCTTACTCAAGACGTCGAGGTCCTGCGCACGATTCCGCTGTTCGCCAAGATCGAACCGGCCAAGCTCAAGCTGCTGGCCTTCACCAGCGAACGGCTCGAGTTCCTGGCCGGTGACGAGCTGGTCCATCAGGGCGACGTCGGCGATGCCGCCTACATCATTCTCCACGGCGACGCCGACATCATCGTCGACACGCCGAAGGGTCGGGTGAAGGTGGCCCGACTGCACAAGAACGACATCATCGGCGAGATCGCCATTCTCTGCGACGTACCGCGGACCGCGACCGTGGTCGCCGCGACCGATCTCGCGGCGTTGCGCGTGTCCAAGGACGGCTTCTTCCACCTGGTCACCCAGTTCCCCCAAATTAGCATCGGGGTGATGCACGAGCTGGCTTCGCGCCTGCATCACACGACGCTGGCGCTGAGCGCGGCCCGCGGCAAGCTCAACGAGATCGAAAGGGCCTCGGGCGACAGCGGCCACTGAGATGGCGGAGGCGGCGCCAGCTGGTGACTCCGGCGGCTGGCCGAAGCGGCGGGGGCCGGTTCTCGACTGGCTCATCGGCGAGGCCCGCCAGCTGCCGGACGGTCCGACACTCCTCAGAGAGCTCTGTACCCGCCTGCTCGACCTCGACCTACCGCTCGCGCGCGCCTCGTTCCACATGCGCACCCTGCACCCGCAGCTCTTCGGCATTGGCTTCTACTGGCACCGCGGCGCCGACCAGATCCGGGTGTTTCGCGCCCAGCACGGCATCGAGCGCACCGATGTCTTCCTCAGGAGCCCGATGCGCGTCCTGTTCGAAGGTGCCGGCGCCGTGCGCCAGCGGCTCGACCTGCCGGACGTCGAGTTCGCCTTTCCGCTGTTCGACGAGTTGCGCGCCGACGGATTGACCGACTATGTCGCGCTGCCGATCACCTTCAGCGACGGCAAGATCCACGGCACGACCTGGTCTTCGGACCGCCCCGGCGGCTTCGAGACTGAGCATCTGACCCTGATCGAAGATCTGCTGCCGGTGTTCAGCCTGCTGCTCGAGATTCACCTCAACCGCCGGATCGCGATCACGCTCCTCGACACCTACGTCGGCCACCGCGCCGGCGAGCGGATCCTCGAGGGCCAGATCACCCGCGGCAGCGGCGAGACCATCGCGGCGGCGATCTGGTATTGCGATCTGCGCGGCTTCACCGAGCTGTCCGAGCGGATCGGACGCGACGCACTGATCGCGTGTCTCAACGACTACTTTGACAGCATGGCCGGCGCCGTCGAGCAGCATGGCGGCGAGATCCTGAAGTTCATCGGCGATGCCATGCTGGCGATCTTCCCGCTGGAGGAGGAGCAGGCCTGCCGCCGCGCGCTCCGAGCCGCCCTCGAAGCCCGCGCCGCCATGGCGGAACGCAACACCAGGCGGCGCGAGCGTGGCGAAGAGACGCTGGGCTTTGGCATCGCCCTGCATACGGGCGAGGTCATGTTCGGCAACATCGGGTCCGCCAACCGGCTCGACTTCACGGTGATCGGACCGGCGGTGAATCTCGCATCGCGCATCGAGCGTCTGTGCCGAATGCTTGGACGCGACATCCTGCTCTCGGAAGACTTTGCCCTGGCCTGCCCGTCGCAGGAGTTGCGCCCCCTCGGGCACCACCATCTGCCGGGGGTCGAGCGGCCGGTCGAGGTCTTCGCCCCGGTCGAGGCTGCATGACGCCCCTGCAGCGGTTTGCGCGGCGCTTCGGCTACGATCTGATCCCCCGCCGGAAGGCCAAGCCCCTCGAGGCGCAGCTG
This sequence comes from Pseudomonadota bacterium, assembly GCA_046727895.1. Lineage (GTDB taxonomy): Bacteria > Pseudomonadota > Alphaproteobacteria > Geminicoccales > Geminicoccaceae > DATAOG01. The sequence continues at coordinate 21,736 of JBKPDM010000394.1, forward strand.
ATCGCGGTCCTCGAGCGGTTCGCGGTCGACTGCGTGCTCGACGTCGGCGCGAACGTCGGCCAATTCGGCGCGAGGCTGCGCGAGTGGGGCTATCGGGGCCGGATCGTCTCGTTCGAGCCACTGAGCGACGCTCACCAGGCGCTCACGCGCCGCGCCGCACCCGATCCGCGATGGCTGGTCGCGCCGCGCATGGCACTCGGCGACCGCGACGGCGAGGTCGAAATCGAGGTGTCGGCGGAATCGGACATGAGCTCGATTCTGCCCCAGAGCGCCCTCCTGCGCCGGATTTCGCCCAGCTCGGCCGTGGTGCGGCGCGAGATGGTGATGCTTCGCCGGTTGGATGGCCTGGCGGAAGAATATCTTAAGCCTGATGGAGGCATTTTCCTGAAGGTCGACGCTCAGGGGTTCGAGCCTCAGGTTCTGGCCGGCGCGCGCCAGCTCCTGACGCGGCTCCAGGGCGTCCAGCTGGAGATGTCGCTCGTCCGCTGTTACGAGGGCGAGCGCGATTTTCGGGACATGATCGATGACCTCGAGGAGGCCGGCTTTCGCCCCTACCTATTGTTCCCGGGCTATTTCGAGCACAAGCTCGCCCGGCAGTTGCAGATCGAGGGTGTGTTCATGCGCGAGCGGAGCTGAAGGGCAGCCATGACCAGGATAGCGATCATCGGGCTCGGCTACGTCGGTCTGCCGCTCGCGGTGGCCTTGGCCCGGCACGGCGCCGTCACCGGCTACGACCACGATTCCGGCCGGATACGCGAGCTCCGGGCCGGGCGCGATCGCACCGGCGAGGTCGGCTTCGAGGTCCTGGCCGAGAGCACGCTCGCGCTCACCGACGACCCGGCGCGGCTGGCTGATCACGAGGTCTTCATCATCACGGTGCCGACCCCGGTCGACGGGCGGAACGTGCCCGACCTTTCGGCCGTGATCGCCGCCTGTCGGAGCATCGGGCCGTTTCTGAGGCAGGGCGCCATCGTGGTCCTCGAGAGCACGGTCTACCCGGGCGCGACCGAAGAGGTCGTCGGACCGACCCTCGAGCAGATCTCCGGCCTGCGCGCAGGCGCCGATTTCTTCCTCGGCTATTCGCCCGAGCGGATCAATCCCGGCGACCGCCAGCACACCCTCGATCGGATCACCAAGGTCGTCGCCGGGCAGACCGCCGAGGTCGCCGAGCGGCTGACCGCGCTCTACGGGCCGATCAGCGGCGGCCAGGTCTACCTCGCCCGCGACATCCGCACCGCCGAGGCCGCCAAGGCGATCGAGAATGCGCAGCGCGACATCAACATCGCCTTCGTCAACGAGATCGCGATGATCTGCGAGCGCCTCGGTCTGTCGGTCTTCGACGTCCTCGACGCGGCGCGCACCAAATGGAACTTTCTGGACTTCCGGCCCGGCCTGGTCGGTGGCCACTGCATCGGCGTCGATCCGTTCTATCTCGCGCACAAGGCCGAGGCCGTCGGTCACCATCCGCGCATCATCCTGGCCGGTCGCTCGGTCAACGACGGCATGCCCGGCTTTCTGGCGGATTGCCTGGCCCGACGGCTGCGCCCCGGCGCCGCGATCCTGGCGCTCGGGGTGACCTTCAAGGAGAACGTACCCGATCTGCGCAACTCCAAAGCCGCCGAGCTGATCCTAGCGCTGCAGGCGCGCGCCTTCGAGATCGCGGTCCACGATCCCCTCGCCGACCCGGCCGACGCGCATGCCCTCTACGGCCTGCAGTTGCTCGCCGAGCTGCCCAATCGGGGCGCGTTCGACGCGGTCTTGGGCGGTGTGCCGCATCAGGCCTACGCGGCGCTCGACGGCCCCGCCCTCGCCCGGCTGGTGCGCAAGGACGGTCTGGTCGCCGACATCAAGGGCATGTGGCGCCAGCTCGATCTGCCGCCGGACGTGCGTCGCTGGGTGCTCTGAACGGGGGCCACCTCGCGCCGCCAGTTCTCGAGACTTTGACGTCGCCCGCGCTTGGGCCTACATGATCGCTCGGTGAAGGAAGCGGCGTCGTGAACCTGCCCGACTATCTGCTGCGCGCCATTGTGCCGATCCACCGCGCCGGCTGGCCGTTCATCGCCGGCGGGCTGGTCGCGGCTGTCCTGCTCGGTCTGCTCGCTCGGCCGCTGTTCTGGCTCGGTCTTCTGCTCACGGCTTGGATGGCCTATTTCTTCCGCGATCCGCCGCGGGTGACGCCCCAGGACGAGGGGCTCGTGGTCAGCCCGGCGGATGGCGTGATCCAGGCGATCGCCGCGCGCCGGCCGCCACCGGAGCTCGAGCTCGGCGAGACGCCCCGGACCTGCATCAGCGTGTTCCTGAACGTCTTCGACGTGCACGTGAACCGCGCGCCGATCGGTGGCCGCATCACCCGGCGCGCCTATCACCCTGGCAAGTTTCTGAATGCGGCCGACGACAAGGCTTCGGATGCCAACGAGCGGCAGTCCTTCCGGATCGAGACGGCTCAGGGCGACGTGTTCGGTCTGGTGCAGATCGCCGGGCTCGTCGCGCGCCGCATCGTCGGCTCAGTCGAGGAGGGTAACGTCGTGCGCGCGGGCGAGCGGGTCGGGCTGATCCGCTTCGGCAGCCGCTGCGACGTCTATCTGCCCGATGGCATGGTCCCGCTGGTCGCCCTCGGCCAGCGGGCAATCGCGGGGGAGACCGTGCTCGCCGACGGCCGGCGCAATCAGGCGCCAAGCGAGTGGAGGCGAAGCTGATGCTGCCGAGAGGCGGACGCAGGCGGCGCCGGGCGAGGCGTCCGGGCCGGCAGCCGCTGATTCACCTCCTGCCCAACATGTTCACGGTGATGTGCCTTTGCGCCGGCCTCAGCTCGATCCGCTATGCGCTCGATCAGCGCTTCGAGCTCGCCGTGGCGCTGATGGTCCTCGCCGGCATCTTCGATGGTCTCGACGGCCGCTCGGCACGGCTGCTCAAGATCTCCTCCAGGCTCGGCGCCGAGCTCGACTCGCTCGCCGACTTTCTGAGCTTCGGCGTGGCGCCGGCGATGCTGGTCTATCTCTGGTCGCTCAATCAGGTGAAGGCGATCGGCTGGGCCCTGGTGCTGCTGTTCGCGACCTGCTCCGCACTCCGCCTTGCCCGCTTCAACACCGAGCTCGAGGACCCCGATCGCCCGGCCTGGATGTCGCGCTTCTTCACCGGCATGCCGGCGCCCGCCGCGGCCGGCTGCGCGATCATCCCGCTGCTCCTCTCGTTCGCGCTCGAGGCGAGCTGGCCGCGCATCTGGGCGCTCAACGCCGCGGTCGTGCTCTGCGTCGCGCTCTTGATGGTGAGCCGCATCCCGACCTTCTCGATCAAGACGGTCGTGGTGCGGATCAAGCCCGAGTGGGTCCTGCCGACCCTGATCTTCGTCGGCCTGTTCGTGGCCGCGCTGCTGAGCGCGCCCTGGCACGCGCTGCTCGCGGTCGGCGTGGTCTACCTCGGCAGCCTGCCGGTCGGCTGGTGGGTCGCCTACCGGC
>JBKPDM010000395.1:0-8213 GCA_046727895.1 Pseudomonadota bacterium
GGGTGACCGGGATCTCGGCGCTGATCACGGCGCGCACGATCTCGGAGAAGCCGACGGTGAAGAGCGCCAGGTAGGCCGCGCGCAGACGCAGCACCAGCGCGCCGATCAGGAAGCCGAACAGGCCGCCGGCGAGGATGCCGAGCAGGATGCCGAGCCAGAGCGGCGGTCGCGCGATCAGCGCGTCCGCGGGCCAGCTCGCCTGCGCCCTCTCCAGGCAGCTCTTCGTGCCGCGCGCGAGCCCGATCGGGTCGAGGACGACCAGCCAGTGCCCGCCGAGCGGGAACTCGGTGCAGAGGCCCGTTGGCAGGCTCGTGATGTAGATGTAGCTGTCGAAGAGCCCCGCCGCGTAGGCGCCGATCGCCATGAACGCCATGTGGCCGAACGAGAACTGCCCGGCGTAGCCGGCTAGCAGGGCCCAACTCGACGCCAGGATGGCGTAGAACAGCGCGGTGATCCAGAGGTGCATGACGTAGCTGTAGTTGGCGCCGCCGTAGAGCAGCGGGAACAGCAGGAGGAACAGAACCGCCAGTACGCCCAGCAGCCGATGCACGCGGCGGATCGTCATGCCTGGCGCCCGAACAGGCCGGTCGGCTTGAGGAGGAGGACCAGGGTCAGGATGATCATGCCGTAGGCGGGCAGATAGGCGGCGGCGCGGGTGGGGTCGGGGATGCAGCCGGTGCCGGCCGCCTCGACCAGGCCCAGGATGATGCCGCCGAGAAAGGCGCCCGGCAGCGAGCCCAGCCCGCCCAGCACGATGATGACGAAGGAACGCAGCGCCGGCAGCATGCCAACCTGCGGCAGCCAGGAGAACGCCTGCACCAGCGTCGCCCCGGAGATGCCGGCCAGCATGCTGCCGAGCGCGAAGGCGAGCATGTTCATGCGGTCCGGGTTGATGCCCGCGACCGCCGCCGCCTGACGGTCCTGCGCCACCGCGCGCAGCGCCTTGCCGGTCCAGGTCCGGTACAGGAACAGCAGCAGCAGGATCAGCATCAGGATCGAGATCAGGGCCGCGGTGAAGCGCGGGTTCGAGATCGAGATCGTGTCGAACAGCGTGAGGTTGCCCGAGGAGCTGCGGATCAGCCACGGGTCGGCGGCGCTCGGCAGGCCCAGGCGCGGGAGGTCGAAGAAGCGCGGCGCCTTGACCGGATTGGCGCCGACCAGCGCCTGCACGAGGTACTGCAGGAAGAAGGCGAGGCCGAAGGTGACCAGGATCGCGTACTCGACCGGCCGCTCGACCTGGCCCGTGTACATGGGCGTGAGGAAGATGCGCTCGAAGACGGCGCCGATCGCGAAGGTGACCAGACAGGCGGCGAGCACCGCGAGCAGGGGGTTGATGCCCGGGAACCAGACCGCGGTCATGTAGTACACGACCATGCCGCCGATCATGTAGAACTCGCCGTGCGCGAAGCTGACCACGCCCAGGATCGAGAAGATGAGGGCGAGGCCCAGCGCCATGAGGCCGTAAATCGTGCCCATGACGATGCCATTGGCGAGCTGCGATACGACGAAGGAGGCGCTGGAGACGCAGACGTTGTTGGGATGGGCGAAGGCGAAGGCGGCCGCGAACAGGACGATTGCCAGGGCGCCAACGGCGAAGGTCCAGCGCGGCGGGACGTCGGGCGTGCGCCGCCAGAGCGGCACGAGGCCGATGGGCCCGGTGGCGGCGCCGAGCGTCGCGCCGACCAGGCGCGCGCGCGAGACGTCGCGATCGCGGCGCAGATAGAAGCGCGGCGTCACCACTCCGCCGATGGCGGCCCAGCCGACCATCCACAGCACGACCCACCAGAAGAGCGCACTGTGCTCCATGGTTCAGGCCGCCACAGCGGTCGCCCAGCGCGCCCTCAGGCGGCGCGGCGGGGCGGCGGCCGGCCGCCCCGTCACGCCCGTGCTCACCGCTTCACGAATACCGGATCGCCCGACTTGTAGCTGTCCGGGTAGACGACGGGCGCCGCCGTAGAGTCCTGCTGCGGCTCCTGGTACTGCACAATCGTCATCGCCGGGTTCGGGAACTGGTGCCACCACTTGTCGGCCTTGCCGGCGGCGTCCGGCAGATTGGCGCGGTTGATCGGGAAGGTGATGTCGCCGAGCGCGCCCTTGTAGTTGATGTTCTCGAGCGCCGAGATGATCGCCTCCGGATCCGTGCTGCCCGCCTTTTCAATCGCATTCGCGAGCAGCCGGATCGAGTCGTAGCCTTCCATGGCATAGGACTCGGCCGCCTCCTTGCCGGTGCGCTTCTTGTATTTCTCGACGAACGCCTTGGTCACGTCGTTGTAGGCGGCCACCGGGAGCCCGACGCGGGTGACGAAGCAGTCGTTGCCGTCGGGCACGTTCTGCCAGTAGGACTTGCTCTCGAGCGCGACCTGGTCGCAGTAGAAGGGGATGTCTTGCGGACCGATGCCGGCGCCTGCCGCCTGCTCGGTGAAGTTGTAAGAGGCTTCGCCGGTCAGCAGCGTGATGATCATGTCGGGCTGCTCGGCCTTCACCCGCTGGATGATGCCGATGAAGTCCTGGGTGCCGATGTCGACCGTGAAGGTGGTCGATTCGATCCCGGCCTCCTTGAGGCCTGCCCCGGTCTCCTGCGCCGCCGGGATGCCGTAGTCGGTGTTCTCCGTGACGATCACGACCTTTTTGACGTTCGGCACGAGGGAGGCGAGCTTCGCGAACAGCGCCGAGACCTCCGAGCTCAGGGGCGCGATGCGGAAGACTTCGGGTAGCTTCTCCGCCGTGATCTGGTCGTTCCAGGTCTCGGCGAAGACGATCGGGACGTGGTTCTCGTGGGCGAGCTTCATGACCGCGAGCCCGACCGAGCTGTGATAGCCGCCGCCGACCGCGGCGACCCGGTCCTGGTTGATGAGCTTCTCCATCACCGCGACGCCGCGCTCAGGCAGGCCCTCGGTGTCGACCACGACGAGCTCGACCTGGCAGCCGAGCACACCGCCGGCGGCGTTGATCTCGTCGACCGCGATCCGCATGGCGTCGCGCATCGCTTCACCGCCGGTGACGGCACCCGGCGCGGAGAGGGGTGCCAGGCCGCCGAGCTTGATCGGGCAGTCGGCCGCTGAGGCCGTGCCGGCGGTGCCGAGGACGGCGAGCAGGGTCGCGCCGCACCAGAGTCTGTTATGCATGATCGTGCTCCCTTTGGTTGCCTCTCTGTGTTGGTCGCTGCCCCAAGCCGGTGATCAGCCGGCTTCGGTGACTGTCCGGGCATCTTGCCACCTCCGCGCGCTCATCGCCAGCATGTCCGACCGGCCGGCGCAGCAAGACCGACATCGGTGACGCCATGCCTGGGGTCTGAGGTACTGGCCAACGAAGTCGCAGCTGATCCGAGCTTGAGACCCCGACCATCCGCATCCCGATGCGCCTACAGCGCCGCGGCGGCCGAAAGCTGATCATGATGCCGGGAGGCGCGGCGGTGGCGCCCTGCCGGCCCGCCGCGACGAGATGCTCACCGCTTCCAGTCGCGCAGCACTTCGGCGAGGAGGCCGTCGACGGCGGCGGCGAGCGGCCGGAGGTCCCGGGTCGCAATCCGCCAGATCACGTCAAGCTCGACTGTATAGTATTCGTGGCGAAGCACGTTGCCGATGGCGGCGATCGCGGGCCAGGGTATGTCGGGGTAGCGCACCTTCATCGTGTCCGGCAAACGCCTGGAAGCCTCCGAGATGATCTCGATGTTGCGCTCGATCGCCTGCCGGAGCATCGGTTCGCGGTCGAGATCCTGGCGCTGCCGTCCACGGGCATATTCCTCGATCAGACCGATGGCCTCCTGAATGTGCTCGAGGTAGAGGCGGACCGTCTTGTCGGCCATCAGAAGATCCCGATCCGATCTTCTTCGATCCACTCCTGGAGCCAGGGCCGCATCGCCGAACCGAAGGCGAACTGAACGGGGCGGCCCAGAAGCGTCGAGAGCTCCTCCTGGAGATCATACAATTCGAAAAAGCCGAGGCTGGCCTTGGGGTCCGTTTCGATGAGCAGGTCGATGTCGCTCCTGGGGCCGGCTTCGCCGCGCGCCATGGAGCCGAACAGGCTGAGCGAGGTGATTCCCCGCGCGCGCAGTCGCGGCGCCTCCTCGTGGAGGATGCGCAGCACGCGCTCGCGCTCGGCGAGGGCGGCATCGAGGGTTCCGACATCGTTCGCCATGGCGAGGCTGATGCTGCCACAGCCGGCCGGCCGGCGTCGAGCCTCAGCCGGCGGACGCCTTCCTTCTTTAGCCGGCCAGCGTCGCAGCCGTGATCCCCTGTCCGCGCAAGGCTGCGCGAGATCAGCCCGGGCTCAGCCCCGCCCAGTCGCGCGGGCCCTGCTCCTCGAGAATGCGCAGCAGATACTGGCCGTAGTCGGTCTTGCGCAGCGGCTCGGCGAGGCGCTCGAGCCGGGCGGCGTCGATGTAGCCGAGCCGATAGGCGATCTCCTCGGGGCAGGCGATCTGGAGGCCCTGGCGCTCCTGGATGGTGCGCACGAACTCGGCCGCCTGAAGCAGGCTCTCGTGGGTCCCGGCATCGAACCAGGCGTAGCCCCGGCCCATGCGCTCGACCCGGAGCTCACCCTGCTCGAGGTAGCGCCGGTTGACGTCGGTGATCTCGAGCTCGCCCCGCTTCGAGGGTCGGATCGAGGCGGCGATGTCGACCACCTGATTGTCGTAGAAGTAGAGGCCGGTGAGCGCGTAGTTGGATCTGGGCCGGGCCGGCTTCTCCTCGAGCGAGATGGCGCGGCCGGCGAGGTCGAACTCGACCACGCCGTAGCGCTCGGGATCGCGCACCTGATAGCCGAACACGGTGGCGCCACTGGTCTCGGCGGCGGCGCGGCCGAGATCCTCGCGGATGTAGTGGCCGAAGAAGATGTTGTCGCCGAGGACGAGCGCGCAGGTGTCGGCGCCGAGGAAGTCGCGCCCGATCAGGAAGGCCTGGGCGAGCCCCTCGGGCCGCGGCTGGATGGCGTAGGCGAGCTCGAGGCCCCATTGCTCGCCCGTGCCGAGCAGGCGGCGGAAGGCGGGCTGATCCTCGGCCGTGGTGATCACCAGGATGACACGGATCCCGGCCAGCATCAGCGTGGTCAGCGGGAAGTAGATCAGCGGCTTGTCGAAGACCGGCAGCAGCTGCTTGCAGACCGCGCGGGTCACCGGGTGCAGCCGGGTGCCGGAGCCGCCGGCGAGGATGATGCCTTTGCGCATGGCCGTCCGCTCGCTTTTGCCCGCGCTCCCCGCGCGGCGTCCGAGGTTGCGCCGAGTCAGAGGTTGATGTCGAGGATGCCGCCGTGCAGCTCGACCTCCTTGATGATCCGGTGCCAGCGGGTCAGCGTCTGGTACCACTCGAGGGTGAGCGTCTGGGTGGTCTTGTCGACCGCGCCCGCCTCGAGCTTCTCGAAGATCTCGAGAGCGCCCTCGCGCGCGCCGTACGTCGCCTTCCAGCCGAGCGCCTCGATCTTGTCGAAGCCGACCCGGTAGGAGCGGTGGTCGGGATCGCCGTACCAGTCGATCCGCACCGCCTTCGGCAGGACCTCGCAGATCGTCTCGGCGAGCGGGCCGAGCTGGTAGTTGTTGGCAGCCGAGCCGACGTTGAACAGCTGGCCGCTCACCTGCTCGCTCGGTGCGCGGAGCATGAAGATCTGGGCGCTCGCGGCATCGCGCACGTGGACCATCGGGCGCCACTGGCTGCCGTCGCGCATCAGGGGCAGGACGCCGGTCTTCCAGGCGCCGTAGGTCATGCCGTTGATCGCCAGATCGAAGCGCATGCGCGGGCTGTAGCCGTAGACCGTGGCCTGGCGCAGGACCACGACGCAGAAGTCGGCGTCGGCGAGCGGCAGCACGCCCTGCTCGGCCTTCTCGTTGGCGCGGGCGTAGGTGGTCAGCGGATTGGTCGGATGGGTCTCGGCGCAGATCACCTCCGGGTCCTGAAAGCCGTAGATGCTGCAGGAGGACGGCAGGAGGTAGCGCTTGACCCCGGCCGCCCTGGCCAGCCTGGCGCACTGCACGCGGGATTCGTGGTTGATCTGCCAGGTGGCGTCCTGGAACAGCTCGCCGCTCGGGTCGTTCGAGATCGCGACCAGGTCGATGACGTGGTCGACGCCCTCGAAATGGGCCGGCTCGAGCCGGCGGCTGTCGGCCTGGATGCGCTCGAGCTGCGGGTGCTCGCCCAGAAGGTCGCGGCCGAAGAAGAAGCGGTCGAGGGCCCGCACCTTGTAGCCCTCGGCGAGCAGCATCGGCACGAGCGAGGTGCCGATGTAGCCGCCGGCGCCGGTGACCAGAACGCGCTCCATGGGACACGCCCTTCCTTGCTGCAGCCTCAGGGATAGCCGAACACGGCCGGCAGATCGCGAAAGCAGGGCAGCTGGCGATCCTTGTCCGAGAGCACGATCCGCTCCGGCGGGATCGGCCAGGGGATGGCGAGATCGGGATCGTCGAAGCGCACCCCGAGGTCGAGGTCCGGGGCATAGTAGGCGTCGACCTTGTAGGTGATCTCGGTGTCCGGCTCCAGGGTCAGGGTGCCGTGGGCGAAGCCCTTGGGACAAAGGAGCTGATTGCCGCGGGCGGCGGAGAGCTCGACCATGACGTGGCGGCCATAGGTCGGCGAGCCGCGCCGGCAGTCGACCGCGACGTTGGCCACCGCGCCGCGCAGCACGCGCAGCAGCTTGGTCTGAGTCGCCGGCGGCGCCTGGAGATGCAGTCCGCGCAGCGTGCCGCGCGCAATCGAGTAGGAGTGGTTGTCCTGGACGAACTCGGCCTCGATCCCGGCCTCGGCCAGGGCGCGCCGGTTGTAGGCTTCGGAGAAGAAGCCGCGGTGATCGCCGTAGCGGGCCGGGAGCACGATCTTCACTTCCGGGATGGCCGTCGTCTTGATGTCCATCGAGGGCTCGCTCGGCTCGGGGCGGCGACGCGTGGGGGATCTCGCCGTTGCCGCCGGCGGGCACTAGGAGGCCATGGCCCGGTCGGGCTCGGCGAGCGCGCGCCGCTCGATCGCCCGCCAGGCGGCGAGCGCCTCGGTCTCGGGCAGCTCGATGTCGTCCATGGTCAGCAGCTGTCCGGGCTCGATGCGCCGGCGGACGTGCAGCCGGCTCGCCAGGCAGATCGGCACATGACCCGGCCGGTCGGCGATGTTGACGCAGCTGCCGCGCAGATCGAAGCTGCCGTAGCCGCACTCGATGACCTCGCCGGGCTTGAGCCTGCGCTTGGCGATGCTCGCGACGCTGATCCGCGGGGTGGCGCGGTTGTTGAGCAGCGGGCGACCCTGCCGCAGGAGCCGCTCGATGGTCTTGAACACCTCCAGGTGGACCAGGCAGTAGTCCTTGATCAGGACGTAGTGGGGCCCGTCGCCGAGCTTGAAATTGCGCAGCGCGGTCCCCTGGCGCTGGTCGTGCCGGGCGATGATGAAGACGCCGTGCTGCAGGCCCCTATCGAGGATGTAGTCGCTGATCGGCTGGCCGAGGCGGTCGGCCACCGCGCCGAGCTCGGCGGCCGCTAGTTGGAGATCGCTGGTCTCGAGGCCGATCAGGTCCTCTTTGGCGATGGCGGCGCCAAGGCCGTTGGCGACCAGGCACTGCTCGATCTGAACCTTGGTGCCGTCGGTGAACGAGGTCACCATGTCGATCGAATAGCCCTGGCGTTCGGCCCAGTAGCGCATCTCCTCACGGGTCGGATTGCGGTTCAGGAACGCCTTCATGTTGCCATAGACCAACGGCGTGAAGCCGCTCGCGAGCGCGTCCTCGCCGAGCGCCGCGAGGCAGCCGGGCTGGTCCCCCTCGGCCTCACTCAGGAGGCCGCGCTCGACGAAGTGCGAGCCGATGGTGGCATGGAACTCGGCGTTCAGCGTGACCACGGGCTTGCCCGCGTCGAGCGCCGGCCCGATCGTCCGCGCGGCGTGGCAGGCGTCGCCGGTGCATTCGAACACCACGTCGCTCGCCTCGATCAGGGCGTCGAGCGAGTGGGTGAGCGCGTCCGGACGGGGGAAGTCCGGGCAGCGATCGAGCGGGCGCCGCGTCAGCACCTTGGCGAGGCGATAGGCCGGCCGGCGCTCCAGCTCCCAGATGAAATGGTACGCCACGAAGCCCGTGCCGATCACCCCGACATTGATCTTTGTCTGACTGCTCATGAAGCGATCGGACCGATGCAGTGTTACGGACTTGGGCCAACGCGCGGCCGCTGCCCGGACATCCCGTCTTCCTGCCACCGATCCTCTTGCCGAACAGTGAAGGCAGGGCCTCGCGGCGCACACGCCCGGCCGAGC
>JBKPDM010000396.1:0-6690 GCA_046727895.1 Pseudomonadota bacterium
GTGCCCGAGGCCTCCATGCCGGCGGTCGAGATCTGCTCCGTGAGGTCGGCCGCGGGGATGATCCGCTCGGTCAGGCTGACGTTGTAGTTGGGCAGAAAGATCACCTTGAGCCGATCGCCGACCGCCGGATCGCCGTTGATGACCCGGGCGACGTCGTTGATCAGCTTGATGATCAGCTTGGCCTGCCGGTAGGAGGCGGCGGCCTTGCCGCCGAAGATCTTGACCCGCGGCGTCCAGTCCCGGTCCGGCGCGGCGCGCATGGCGTGGTAGGCGGCGATCGTCTCCAGAATATTGAGCAGCTGGCGCTTGTATTCGTGAATCCGCTTGACGTGGACGTCGAACATCGCGTCCGGATCGATCGCGATGCCGGTCTGCTCCGCGATCAGCGCTGCCAAGCGCTCCTTGTTCGTCCGCTTGGCGCGGGCGAAGCGCTCGCGAAACCCGGCCTCCTCGGCGAGCGGCGTGAGCGCCTGCAGCTGCTCGAGATCGCCGAGCCAGCCCGGGCCGATCGCCTCGCTGATCAAGCCGGACAGGGCGGGATTGCACTGGCCCAGCCAGCGCCGCGCGGTGATGCCGTTGGTCTTGTTGGTGATCCGGTCGGGAAATACCCGGTGCAGGTCCCGGAACACCGTCTGCTTCATCAGCTCGGTGTGCAGCGCCGAGACGCCGTTCACCTTGTGCGCGCCGTAGAACGCGAGATGGCCCATCCGCACCCGATGACCATTGGCGTCGTCGATCAGCGCGATGGCGCCCGGATCGACCTGGTGACCGTCGAGCTCGGCGAGCAGATCGCCATTGAGCCGGCGGATGATCTGCATGTGGCGCGGCAGAAGCCGCTCCATCAGCGCGACCGGCCAGCTCTCGAGCGCCTCCGGCAGCAGCGTGTGATTGGTGTAGGCGATGCAGCCGCGGCTGATCGAGCGCGCCGGCTCCCAGGCGAAGCCGTGCTCGTCGATCAGGAGGCGCATCAGCTCGGCGACCGCGATCGCGGGATGGGTGTCGTTGAGCTGGAGCGCGACGTTCTCGGGCAGCGTCGCCAGCTCGCCGTGCTGCTGAAGGTGGCGGCGCAGGATGTCCTGGAGCGAGGCCGAGGTGAAGAAATACTCCTGCTTCAGGCGCAGTTCCTGACCGGCCGCGGTCTCGTCGTTCGGATACAGCACCCGGACGATGTGCTCCGAGGTGACCTGATCGGCGACCGCACCCAGATAGTCGCCGCGGTTGAACTGATCGAAGCGCATCGGATTGGCCGCGCGCGCCGACCACAGCCGCAGCGTGTTGACCCAGTCGCCCGGCCAGCCGACGATCGGCGTATCGTAGGCGACCGCATGGACCCGCTCGGCCGGATGCCAGACCTGGCGCTCCGTTCCGTCGGCGCTGCTCACGCGCTCGACCCAGCCGCCGAAGCCAACCTCGTGGAACACCTCGGGGCGCTCGAACTCCCAGGGGTTGCCAAAGGCGAGCCAGTCCTCGGGCTGCTCCACCTGCCAGCCGTCACTGAACAGCTGCCGGAACAGACCGTGCTGATAGCGGATGCCGTAGCCGAAGCCGGCCACGCCGACCGTCGCCATGCTCTCCATGAAGCAGGCGGCGAGCCGGCCGAGGCCGCCATTGCCGAGCGCCGCGTCGGGCTCCCGCTCCCTGATCCGCTCGAGATCGACGCCCTCCGCGGCGAGCGCCGCGCGGCAGGTGTCATACAGCTGCAGATTGCCGAGATACTCGCTGAGCAGCCGCCCGATCAGGAACTCGAGCGAGAGGTAATAGACCCGCTTCTGACCGCGCGCGTAGATCTCGCGCGTGGTCTTGATCCAGCGGTCGACCGCCTGGTCGCGCACCGCAAGCGCGGTCGCGACGTACCAGTCGTGGTCGTGCGCGTGGGCCGCATCCTTGCCGACCGCGTAGGTCAGCTTCGCCAGGATCGCGGCGCGCAGGGTTTCCGGGGTAAGCGTCGTCATGTTTGCGTGTCAGGCTCCGGCGCGCAGCGCCTTGAGATGATTGATCAGACCGTTGGTGGAGACATCGTGGCTGGCGACCGGCGCGGGCCCCGCCAGCTCGGGCAGGATCACCTTGGCCAGTTGCTTGCCCAGTTCGACGCCCCACTGGTCGAACGAGTTGATGTTCCAGAGCACACCTTGGGTGAAGATTTTGTGTTCGTAGAGCGCGATCAGCCGGCCGAGTGTGTCGGGATCCAGCCGCCGATAGAGGATCGAGCTGGTCGGCCGGTTGCCCGGGAAGACCTTATGCGACACCAGCGCCTCGAGCGCCTGGCTGGCGAGCCCTTCCGCCGCGAGCTCGGCGCGCGCCTGCTCGGCGGTCTTGCCGAAGGCGAGGGCTTCGGTCTGGGCAAAGAAGTTGGCGAGCAGCTTGTCGTGGTGGTCGCCGAGCGGGGTCAGGCTCTCGGCCGCGGCGAGGAAGTCGGCCGGGATCAGCTCGGTGCCCTGGTGGATCAGCTGGTAGAAGGCGTGCTGGCCATTGGTGCCGGGCTCGCCCCAGATGATCGGCCCGGTCGCGTAGTCGACCCGCGTGCCATCGCGCCGCACCGACTTGCCGTTGCTCTCCATGTCGCCCTGCTGGAAGTAGGCAGGAAAGCGATGCAGGTGCTGATCGTAGGGCAGGATCGCCTGCGTGCTGGCGCCGAGGAAGTTGCGGTACCAGACGCCGATCAGGCCGAGGATCACCGGCAGATTGCGCTCGAGCGGCGCGGTCCGGAAGTGCTCGTCCATGGCGTGGCCGCCGGCGAGCAGCTCTTCGAACCGGTCCATGCCGACGGCGAGCGCGATCGAGAGGCCGATCGCCGACCACAGGGAGTAGCGCCCGCCGACCCAGTCCCAGAACACGAACATGTTCTGCGGGTCGATGCCAAAGGCCTCCACCTCCCTCGTATTGGTCGAGAGGGCGACGAAGTGCTTGGCGACGTCCGCCCCGGGGCCGAGCTTCTCGAGCAGCCAGCTCCGCGCCGAGGCGGCGTTGGTCATGGTCTCCTGGGTGGTGAAGGTCTTGGACGCGATGATGAAGAGGGTGCGCGCCGGATCGAGCCCGGCCAGCGTGTGCACCAGGTGCGCGCCATCGACGTTGGACACGAAATGCGGCCTCAGATCGGCTCGCTGATAGGGCTTCAGAGCCTCGCACACCATCAGGGGGCCAAGATCGGAGCCGCCGATGCCGATGTTGACGACGTCGGTGATCGTCTGACCGGTGTGGCCCCGCCAGGCGCCGCTGCGCACCTGCTCGGAGAAGGCGCGCATCTGCCCGAGCACGGCATTGACCGCCGGCATGACGTCCTCGCCGTCGACCAGAATCGCGCGGTTCGAGCGGTTGCGCAGCGCTATGTGCAGGACCGCGCGGTGCTCGGTGGTGTTGATCTTGTCGCCGGCGAACATGCGTGCGCGCCAAGCCTCGAGCTCGGCCTGCCGGGCGAGGTCGAGGAGCAGGCGAAGCGTCTCGTCGGTCACCCGGTTCTTGGAGTAATCGAGCAGCAGATCGTCGAAGCGCAGCGAGAAGCGCTTGAACCGGTCAGGATCGCCGGCGAACAGCTCGCGCAGATGGACCGCTGCCATCGCTTCGGCGTGGCTTTGCAGCGCCCGCCACGCAGCGGACCCGGTCAGAGCCGACATGGCGTTCCCCTACTCGTTCGAACCGCCCAGCGCCGCGGCGGCGCGGGCGAGCCTCGTGATCCTTGACCAGTCGCCGGCGGCCAGGGCATCGCCCGGCGCGACCCAGGAACCGCCGACACATAGCACGTTCGGCAAACTCAGATAAGCACGCGCCCGGTCGGCGTCGATACCACCTGTGGGGCAAAAGCGCGCCTCGGGCAGCGGCGAGGCCAGCGCTTTGAGGTAGGCGACGCCCCCCGCCGGCTCGGCCGGAAAGAACTTCAGGCAGCGATAGCCCCGCTCCAAGAGGCGCATGACCTCGCTCGCCGTGGCGCTGCCCGGCAGGAACGGCACCGGGCTCGCGGCGGCGGCGGCGAGCAGCGCATCGCTCGCGCCGGGGCTGACCACGAAGCGCGCGCCGGCGCGCTCCGACTCCTCGTACTGCGCCCGCCGCAGCACGGTGCCGGCGCCGACCACCGCGCCCTCGACCTCGCCCGCGATCGCCCGGATCACGTCGAGCGCCGCCGGGGTTCGCAGCGTGATCTCGAGCACCGACAGTCCGCCGGCCACGAGGGCGCGGGCGAGCGGCAGCGCGGTCTCGGTCGAATCGATCACCAGTACCGGTATGACCGGCGTCGCGCTGAGCAGCGCAGCGAGATCAGAACCGGGCATCGGCTTCGGCCCTGGTGTAGGCCTGCGGCTCGGGCACGAAGGTGATCGCCGCCGCGCCCGCCTCGGCGCTCGTGACGCCGGCACGGAAGTTTCCGAACAGCTCGCGGCCGACGCCTTCGCTGTAGCGGGAGAGATCGGGCTCGGTCGCGGTTCGCCAGGTCCACTCGCCCTCGTCGACCAGCACCTCGAGGCGTCCCTCGCGGGCATCGAGACGGATCGGATCGCCGTTCTGCACCCTGGCGAGCGGCCCGCGCTCGGCGGCCTCGGGCGTGACGTGGATCGCCGCCGGCACCTTGCCGGATGCGCCCGACATCCGGCCGTCGGTCACCAGCGCCACCTTGAAGCCCCGATCCTGGAGCACGCCGAGGGTCGGCGTCAGCTTGTGCAGCTCCGGCATGCCGTTCGCTTTCGGTCCCTGGAAGCGGACCACGGCGACGAAGTCGCGCTCGAGCTCACCGCGCTGGAACGCCGCCAGCAGCTCGTTCTGATCCTCGAAGATCAGGGCCGGCGCCTCGATCAGGCAGCGCTCCGGCTTGACTGCCGAGACCTTGATCACCGCGCGCCCGAGATTGCCCTCGAGCAGCTTGAGCCCGCCGTTCGGGCTGAACGGCTCGGCGAGCGGCCGGATGACGCTGGCATCGAGGCTCGCCTTGGGGCCTTCGCGCCAGGCGACCTCGTCGCCGGCGAGCACGGGCTCGCCCCGATAGCGCCCGAGACCGCCGTCGCCGGCGACGGTGCGGACATCGGCGTGCAGGAGGCCGCCGTCGAGCAGCTCGCCGATGAGGAAGCTCATGCCGCCCGCGGCGTGGAAGTGGTTCACGTCGGCGAGGCCGTTCGGATAGATCCGGCAGAGCAGCGGCACCACTTCGGACAGGTCGGCGAAGTCGTCCCAGTTGAGCTGGATGCCGGCCGCGCGCGCCATGGCGACCAGGTGAATGGTGTGGTTGGTCGAGCCGCCGGTCGCGTGCAGGCCGACGAGGCCGTTGACCACCGCCCGCTCGTCGATCATCTCGCCGACCGGCGTGTACTCGTTGCCGACCGCGGTGATCTCCGTGACCCGCTTCGCCGCCGCCTTGGTCAGCGCGTCGCGCAGCGGCGTGTTCGGATTGACGAACGAGGCGCCCGGCAGGTGCAGGCCCATGATCTCCATCAGCATCTGATTGGTATTGGCGGTGCCGTAGAAGGTGCAGGTGCCGGGCCCGTGATAGGCGGCGCTCTCGGCCTCGAGGAGCGCGTCACGGCCGACCTTGCCCTCGGCGTACAGCTGGCGGACCTTGGACTTCTCGTCATTCGGCATGCCCGAGGGCATCGGCCCGCCCGGGACGAAGATCGCCGGCAGATGGCCGAAGCTCAGCGCCGCCATCACGAGGCCGGGGACGATCTTGTCGCAGACGCCGAGGAACAGCGCGCCGTCGAACATGTCGTGCGAGAGCGCGATCGCCGAGGCGAGCGCGATGACGTCGCGCGAGAACAGCGAGAGCTCCATCCCCGCCTGGCCCTGGGTGACGCCGTCGCACATCGCCGGCACGCCGCCCGCGAACTGGGCGACCCCGCCCGCTTCGCGCACGGCCTGCTTGATCAGGGCGGGGAAGCGCTCGAGCGGCTGATGCGCCGAGAGCATGTCGTTGTAGGACGAGACGATGGCGATGTTGGCCTTGACGTCACCCTTGAGCGCGTCCTTGTCGTGCAGGTCGCAGGCGGCGAAGCCGTGGGCGAGATTGCTGCAGGAGAGCGCGCCGCGGTGCGGGCCACGCCTGGCCGCGGCACGGATCCGCTCGAGATAGGCCCTGCGGGTCGCGGCACTTCGTCCGGCGATGCGCTCGGTGACTTCGACGATCCGGGGATGCATGGGGATCGCTCCCTCTCACTGTACCATGAAGCTGCCCAGGGTCAGGCCGCGTCCTCGTGCCAGGTGCGGCCGTCGCGCTCGATCAGGGCGATCGCCGCGGACGGACCCCAGGTGCCGGAAGTATAGGGCTTGGGGGGCTCGCGCGCCTCCTGCCAGGCCTCGAGGATCGG
The DNA here is from genome assembly GCA_046727895.1 of Pseudomonadota bacterium. Lineage (GTDB taxonomy): Bacteria > Pseudomonadota > Alphaproteobacteria > Geminicoccales > Geminicoccaceae > DATAOG01. The sequence continues at coordinate 6,282 of JBKPDM010000396.1, forward strand.
CTCGATCCAGGCCCAGGCGGCCTCGACCTCGTCGCGCCGCATGAAGAGCGTCGGGTTGCCGCGGATCACGTCCATCAGGAGGCGCTCGTAGGCGTCGGGATAGCGGACGCGGAAGGTCTCGGCGAAGCTCAGGTTCAAGGGCGCCTCGCGCAGCCGCATGCCGCCCGGTCCCACGTCCTTGGCCATCAGGAACAGCTTGACGCCCTCGTCCGGCTGCAGGCGGACCACCAGGCGATTGGCGGCGATCGCGCCGGCATCCGGCTCGAAGATCGAGTGCGGAATGGCGCGGAACTGGATCACGATCTCGGACGCGCGAAGCGGCAGACGCTTGCCGGTCCGGAGGTAGAAGGGCACGCCGGCCCAGCGCCAGCCCTCGATCTCGGCCTTGAGGACCACGAAGGTCTCGGTG
>JBKPDM010000397.1:0-4897 GCA_046727895.1 Pseudomonadota bacterium
TTGTTAATCAGTCCCGTGTTAAAGTTTTTGTATTCGAGCACTGTATCATATTTGAATTATATGATATCAGCAATTGTTCTGTCTGTTTGTATATTCCCAGTTATTCTTGGATTCGGTCTTTTGGCTGGATACGTCAAGCCCGAGTGGAGATCTGTGCTCCGTCAACTCGCCGGCTCGGGAGTTCTGATTGGCGGCATTGTCGTTTTTTGTATCTTTTTTGGCATCGTAACGTCATTTCACGCACCCTGAGCTCACAAGCGATTTATTCCCACTCGATCGTGCCCGGGGGTTTGGAGGTGACGTCGTAGACCACCCGGTTGATGCCGCGCACCTCGTTGACGATCCGGTTCGCGACCCGGCCGAGAAACTCCATGTCGAAGTGGGAAAAATCGGCGGTCATGCCATCGAGCGAGGTCACCGCGCGCAGCGCGCACACGGCCTCGTAGGTGCGGGCGTCGCCCATCACGCCCACGGTCCGCACCGGCAAGAGAACAGCGAACGCCTGCCAGATGGCATCGTACAGCCCGGCGAGGCGGATTTCCTCCAGAAAGATCGCATCCGCCTGGCGGAGGATGTCGAGGCGCTCGCCGGTCACCTCGCCGAGGATGCGCACGGCGAGGCCGGGGCCGGGGAACGGGTGGCGGCCGACGAAAGCCTCCGGCAGGCCGAGCTCGCGCCCGAGCGCCCGGACCTCGTCCTTGAACAGCTCGCGCAGCGGCTCGACCAGGCCGAGCCGCATGCGCTCGGGCAGGCCGCCGACGTTGTGGTGCGACTTGATGGTGACGCTCGGCCCCTTGAACGAGACCGATTCGATGACGTCCGGATAAAGCGTGCCTTGGGCCAGAAAGTCGGCCCCGCCCAGTCGTTTGGCCTGCTCATCGAAGACATCGATGAAGGCTTGGCCGATCCGTTTTCGTTTCTCCTCCGGATCGACGACACCGCCGAGACGCCCGATGAAAAGCGAAGCTGCATCAACGGTGATCAGGGGAATGTTGAAGTGGCCGCGGAATAGTTCGACGATCTGCTCGGGCTCGCCCGCCCGCAGCAGGCCGGTGTCGACGAACACGCAGGTCAGCTGCTCGTCGATCGCCTCGTGCAGGAGCAGCGCCGTGACCGCGGAGTCGACCCCGCCCGAGAGGCCGCAGATCACCCGGCCCGCGCCGACCTGGGCGCGCAGCCGCCCGATCGCCGCCTCGCGGAACGCCGCCATGGTCCAGTCGCCGCGGCAGCCGGCCACGCGATGGGTGAAGTTACCGAGCAGCACCTTGCCGCGGGTCGTATGCGCGACCTCGGGGTGGAACTGGACGCCGTAGATCCGCCGGCGGTCGTCGGCGATCGCGGCGAAGGGCGACGCATCCGAGGTTGCGACGACCCGAAAGCCAGGCGGCAGCTCGACGATCTTGTCGCCATGGCTCATCCAGACCTGCTCGCGCGCGCCCGGCTCGAACACGCCCTCCAGCAGGGCGCAGCGGTCGGTAACGTCGATGAAGGCGCGCCCGAACTCGCGGTGGTGGCCGATCTCGACCTTGCCGCCGAGCTGGGCGCAGATGGTCTGCTCGCCGTAGCAGATGCCGAGGATCGGTACGCCGAGCTCGAAGACCACGTCCGGCGCCCGCGGCGATTCGGCCTCGGTGGTCGAGGCGGGCCCGCCGGACAGGATGATCGCCTTCGGAGCGAACTCACGGATCGCGGCATCGGCCGCGGTGCAGGACAGGATCTCGCAGTATACGCCGGTCTCGCGCACCCGCCGCGCGATCAACTGGGTGTACTGCGAGCCGAAGTCGAGGATCAGGATGCGATCGGACATGGGCGTGCCAAGTTGCCTTCGCGCTCTTCGCGCGTTATGCTGCCATTGCCGCAACCAAGGCTACCGAAAACTTGGCCCTCGGTTCGTCTTTGCGCAGGGCTCGGCACTCATGGACCATGCACTACCTCACACTTGGGCTCCTTCTGACGGCTCCGATCGTTGCCCTGGCAGCCCTGATCGTCGGCGTCCCGGCTCTGCTGTTGTGGCTCAGGGCCCGCAAAAAGGGCAGGAACCAACACTACGATCTGCTTTACTCGCTCAATTGGGGACGGGCCACGACCAATAATTATGGCTTCGCGCCAGCCTATGGCGACGATCCAGAGAAGTTTCAGCTGCAGATGTATGCCGAGCTCTGCAAATTGGTGAAAGATAGCGACAAGACGAACAGAGCCAGACTTCTTGAAATCAGCTGCGGCCGTGGTGGTGGCTTGAACCACCTGTTCGATCTGTGGGGGCAAAGAGTCCATGCCATCGGTATCGATTTTTCCATGAATGCACTTAAGTTCTGCCAGAATCACTATGCTCGCCTCGGCGGTATTTCTTTCGCATGTGCGCACGCCCTGCACTTGCCGTTCAATGACGAAACCTTCGATTTCGTGGTCAATGTAGAGGCCTCGAAGGCATACCGCGATGACGCCGCCTTCTTGCGGGAGGTGCACCGGGTTCTGAAGTCGGATGGCGTATTCCTGTATGCTGATGCCCGAAGCCAGCGCAAGGCGGCCGATCTGAAAGTCCTCGTTCGCGATGCGGGCTTCAGCGGCGGCTTCGTCGACATCACCTCGAACGTGGTGCAGGCCTGCGAGCTCGACGGCCAGCGGAGACGAGCCTTGATCCGAGCCGGCCTGCCTTGGTACTACCGCGCACTGCTGACCCGCAGACTGAGACAGTACGCGGCAATCCCCGGAAGCAACAAATTCCGACGCTTTCGGGACCGGAAACAGATCTACTTCCTGAGTTGCCTGGCAAAGGTGCCGCAATTCGATAGGCCGGGACCCGGGATCCGACCGGGCTCGGCGTCGGCGCTCCCGCCGGAGGTGGCGTGAACGGCCTCGATCCCCAGAGCCTGCGCGGCGACTGGAGCTATCCTACCCGGATCCGCTTCGGTCCCGGGCGGATCGTTGAGCTGCCCGAGGCCTGCCGTGCGCTCGGCATCGCGCGGCCGCTCCTGGTCACCGACCCGGCGCTCGCCGAGCATGCGATCGGCCAGCGGGCGCTCGAGATCGCGCGCGCCGGTGGTCTGGCGGTCGGCCTGTTCGCCGACGTGCGCCCCAACCCGACCGGCGCCAACGTTGCGGCCGGCGTCGAGACGATGCGCGCGGGCGGGCACGACGGCGTGATCGCGTTCGGCGGCGGCAGCGGCCTCGATGCCGCCAAGACGATCGCCTTCATGGCCGGGCAGGAGCGCCCGCTCTGGGACTTCGAGGACAAAGGCGACAACTGGCAGCGGGCGAACGCGGAGCGGATCGCGCCGGTGGTCGCGGTCCCGACCACGGCGGGCACCGGCTCGGAGGTCGGCCGGGCGGCGGTGATCACCAACGAGGAGAACCATGCGAAGTGCATCGTGTTCCACCCGCGCATGATGCCCGGCCAGGTGATCGCCGATCCCGAACTGACGCTTGGCCTGTCGCGGCAGTTGACCGCCTGGACCGGGCTCGATGCGCTCTCCCACAGCCTCGAGGCGCTCTGCGCACCGGGCTTCCATCCGCTCGCCGACGGCATCGCGACCGAGGCGCTCCGCCTGGTCCATCGCTGGCTGCCGCGCGCGGTCGAGGATGGCCGGGACCTTGCGGCGCGGGCGCACATGCTGGCCGCGGCGAGCATGGGCGCGATCGCGTTCCAGAAGGGCCTCGGCGCGATGCATGCGCTCGCCCATCCGATCGGCGGCCTGCTCGATGCCCATCACGGCCTGACGATTGCGATCGTGATGCCCTACGTGCTGGCCTGCAACCGCCCGGCGATCGAGGACCGGTTGACGCAGCTTGGTCGCACGCTCGGCATCGAGCCAGCCGGTTTCGAAGGCGTGTCGAAGTGGATCAGGGGACTCGGCCGCGAGTTCGCGATTCCGGCGAGCGTCGCGGCGCTCGGCGTGCGCGAGGAGCACATCCCGGTTCTGGCGGCGCGCGCGGCCGCCGATCCGAGCGCGCCGACCAATCCGCGCCCGCTCACCGAGAGCGACTATGCAGAGCTCTATCGCGAGACGCTGAGCGGCCGGATGCCCGTCTGAGCGCTGGCCCGGGCTGCTTTGGCCGCGCCTTGATTCATGCTATAGGGGCGCCCACATCTGCCGACGGTCATCCGGCGGGCGTGGCGGAACTGGTAGACGCGCGAGATTTAGGTTCTCGTGGCCGAGGCCGTGGGGGTTCGAGTCCCTTCGCCCGCACCAGGTTGCCCGGCGGCGGCGAGCGGGTATCGGGCGGCGATCAGGCGAACGGGCAGGCAAGGCGAGATGCAGGTCAGCCAACTTTCGGCCGAGGGCTTGAAGCGGGAATACAAGGTCGTGGTCCAGGCCGACGAGATCGAGGACCGCGTCGCCAGGCGTCTCGACGAGCTCAGGCAGACTATTCGCATGCCCGGCTTTCGGCCCGGCAAGGTGCCGGTCTCGCTGCTGCGCAAGCAATATGGCCGCTCGGTCATGGGCGAAGTGCTCGAGCAGGCGGTCAATCAAGGCTCGCAGAAGGCGATCAGCGAGCACGAGCTGCGCCCGGCGCTGCGGCCGAAGATTGAGGTGACCTCGTTCGACGAGGGCGCCGATCTCGAGTTCACCATGGCGCTCGAGGTTCTGCCGGAGGTGCCGAAGGTCGATCTCAAGGGGATCGAGCTGCGCCGCTTCACCACCGCGGTCGACGACGATGCCGTCGCGCGGGCGCTCGACGACCTCGCCCGGCGCTTTCAGGAGTACGAGGCGCCGGAGCCGCCCCGCCCGAGCCGGCCGGGCGACCGGCTGATCATCGACTTCGACGGTCGGATCGACGGCGAGCGGTTCGAAGGCGGCAAGGCCGAGGACTTTCCGTTGGTGCTGGGCAAAGGCTTCATGGTGCGAGGCTTCGAGGATCAGCTGCGAGATCGCGAGGCGGGCACAGAGGCCAGCGT
>JBKPDM010000398.1:0-5103 GCA_046727895.1 Pseudomonadota bacterium
TGCGTATGGCGACCATCTGCACCGTCGGCGAGCGCAAGGTGCTCGACGGCGAGGCGATCCTGATGGTGCCACCCAAGCCCGAAGCCGGCTGATCCTAGCGTCGGGCGCGCATCCGCTGCCCCGGTCGCGCACACTTCCCCTTCGACCCGCCGGTTCCCGATCGCGTCGCTCGCCCGGCGCCGGATGACCATCTGTCATCGATGTGCTAAAAGCAGGGCGCAGCGGAGAGCACACCCGATGGTGACCCGACCAGAGCAGCTCTACAAGGACGACTTCTACGCCTGGACGCGCGATCAGGCGCAAGCACTCCGCCGTCTCGCCGAAGAGCGCTGGAACGGCCCACTCGACCTCGAGCACCTGGCCGAGGAGGTGGAGGAACTTGGGATGCAGGCGCGCAACGCCGTGCGCAGCCAGCTCCAAGGGATCCTCGAGCATGCCTTGAAGCTGGAGTATTCGCCCGCGGCCGAGCCGCGCGCCGGCTGGCTGAACTCGGTCGACGATACCCGTGGCGAGGTCGAGGCGCGATCACACCCGCGATCCGCGCCGAGGTCGAGCCGATGCTGCCGAAGCTGTTCATTCGGGCTCGCCGCAAGGCCGCGCGCGACCTCGCGGCTCGGGGCGAGAAGGACGCCGCGCGCGCTTTTCCCGCGGATTGCCCCTACGCTTTCGCCGACCTGATCGCCGACGAATGGTGGCCGGTCAACCGCCATGGCCTGCGCGACGAGGACTGAGGGACGTGTGATGGCGAGCCGGCCCGAGCGGCTCTACGAGGAGGACTTCTACGCCTGGACCCGTGATCAGGCGCAGGCGCTGCGCCGCTTCGCCGCGAGCCGGCCGAACGTCGCGCTCGACTTCGCGCACCTCATCGAGGAGGTCGAGGATCTGGGCACCAACCAACGGGACGCGGTCCGTAGCCATCTCCGTACGATCATCGAGCACTGCCTGAAGCTGGAGCGCTCGCGAGCGATCGAGCCGCGCGCCGGCTGGCAAATCACCATCGGCGCCGCGCGGACCAACCTCGACGACAAGCTGTCCCCCCGTCTCCGCCGTGACCTGCGCAGCAACCTCGCCCGGCTTTTCGGCCAGGCACGGCGCGAGGCGGGACGTGCCCTGCGCCTCTTTGGCGAGCCCGAGGCCGCCGACGCCTTGCCGGCGGAATGCCCCTACCGCCTCGCCGATCTGCTGCGCCACGACTGGTACCCCGCGAGCCGACACGGCCTGACCCCTTGAAACCGAGCGCCGCCGCGCCGCGACTGGCCGCGCGTGGGACTTCCGTATTTCACGTCGGTGTCACGATGCGGTGATCGGTGCGCCTGCGGCGCAAAGAGAGCCTTTTCGGCCGGCCCGCGGCGACGACAATCGCTGCGCAGCATGCTATCTACAGCGAAGACGCGGCGCGAGCGAGGAGGAGGAACCATGCAGGTGCGGGTTCGACGCGGCTGGGAGCTGCCGGAATCGGCGGCGACCCCCGAGGCGGTGTTCATCGACCGCCGCCGCCTGATCAAAGCCCTCGGCGCGGGATCGCTGCTCGCGGCGACCTCGCCCTGGCCGTTCAGCAGCGGCGCCAGCGCGGCCGAGTCCGGGGAGGATCCCTCGGCACATCTCTATCCAGTGATGCGCAATACGCGCTATCGGGTCGAGGGCGAGATCACCCCGCAGTCGATCACGAGCATCTTCAACAACTTCTACGAGTTCGGCTCGAGCAAGCAGATCTCGGAGGCCGCGCAGGCGCTGAAGATCCGTCCCTGGACCCTCACCATCGATGGCATGGTCGAAAAGGAGCAGACGATCGCCATCGACGATCTGCTGGCAAAGATCCCGCTCGAGGAGCGGGTGGTGCGCCACCGCTGCGTCGAGGCCTGGTCGATCATCGTGCCCTGGAGCGGCTTCCCGATGGCCAAGCTGATCGAGCTCGCGCGCCCGCTGGGCTCGGCGAAGTACGTCCAGATGCACACCTTCCTCGCGCCCGACGTCGCCCCCGGTCAGCGCCAGTTCTGGTATCCCTGGCCGTACACCGAAGGGCTGACCCTGGCCGAAGCGACCAACGAGCTCGCCTTCATGGTGACCGGCGCCTACGGCAAGCCGCTGCCCAAGTCGAACGGCTCGCCGCTGCGTCTCGCGGTGCCCTGGAAGTACGGCTTCAAGCACATCAAGTCGATCCAGCAGATCACCTTCACCGACCAGCAGCCGGTCAGCTTCTGGGAGGCGATCGGCAACGGCGAGTACGGCTTCTGGGCGAACGTCAATCCCGATGTGCCGCACCCCCGCTGGAGCCAGGCGACCGAGCAGCGGATCGGCACGGGCGAACGCATCGCGACCAAGCTGTTCAACGGCTACGGCGAGTTCGTCGCTGGCCTCTACCCCGATCTGAGCGACCTCAAGCTGTTCGTCTGAGCTCACGCAAGCGCCGGGCCTGTACTCCGCTTGACCCTCCCGGCCTTCATTGCCTACATTGACAGCGGCACTGAGCGGGAGCCGATGATGGCGCAATTGACCGTGCGCAAGGTCGATCCGGAAATCGTGCGGCGCCTCAAGCTGCGGGCGGCGCAGCATGGTCGCTCGGCGGAAGCCGAGCATCGGGCGATTCTCGAACGCCTGTTCGGGAGCGGCGCTGATGACTTCTGGGCGAGAGCTGCAGAGTTGCGCGCGCGGACTCGCGGCCGGCAGCACAGTGACAGCGCCGAATTGATTCGCGCGGACCGGGACCAGCGCGCCGCGCGCGGCGAATGATCGATGCCGCTGTCGTCGACGCCAGCGTCGCCGTCAAGTGGGTGATTGGAGAGGCGGGTGAGGAGGCCGCCGCGCGGCTGGCGACCCGCAGCCTGAGCGCGCCCGACATCCTGCTCGCCGAATGCGCCAGCGCGCTTTGGGCCAAGGTGCGTCGGCGTGAGATTGCCGAAGACGAGGCCTCGGCGGCCCTTACTACTCTCGGCGCCGCGCCGGTCGTGATGACCGCGGTGCCAATCCTCGTGGCCGATGCCTTGCGCTTGGCCTTCCTACTTACACATCCGATTTACGACTGCCTTTATCTGGCGCTCAGCCTACAAACCCAGACACCGCTGGTCACGGCCGATCGGCGCTTCGTCGGCGCCGTGCGCGGACATGGCGAGCTTTCGAGCAGCGTGATGTTGCTTGACGAGCTGACCTGACGCGGAGCCCAGGCGTTTCGGGCCCCACCTCCCGTCCCGCCTCGCCCCTGGCCAACGCGGCCGAAATATGGCTGACTGAAGGGGCGATCCTGCGGCCAGGCGCGCGGGCTGATCGGACGCACGCGGCGCGCGGGGGCCCGATCACCGAGGGAGCATCGGAATGAGGCTGAGAAGGACGCTTTGGGGTGCGCTTGCCGGACTGGCGATAGCATTCGCCGTCCAGGGCACGGCGCCTGCAGCGGCGGAATCGACGCTCCGCGTGGTCATGCACTCGGATCTCAAGATCGTCGATCCGATCTGGACCACGGCCTACATCTCACGCAATTACGGTTACATGGTCTACGACACGCTGTTCGCGCTGGACGAGAAGCTGCAGGTCCAGCCGCAGATGGTCGAGTCCTACGAGATCAGCGACGATCAGCGGGTCTACACCTTCACTCTGCGCGATGGCCTGATGTGGCACGACGGTCAGCCGGTCACGCCCGAGGACGCCACCGCCTCGATCGAGCGCTGGGGCCAGATCGACAGCATGGGCCAGCTGATGATGTCGTTCGTCGACAACATGAAGGCGACCGGCCCGAAGACCTTCCAGATGACCCTGAAGGAGCCCTATGGCCTGGTTCTGCTCTCGCTCGCCAAGCCAAGCTCCAACGTGCCCTTCATCATGCCCAAGCGGATCGCCGCGACGCCGGCCAACCAGCAGATCTCGGACTACATCGGCTCCGGCCCCTTCATGTTCGTGCGCGACGAGTGGCAGCCCGGCAACAAGGCGGTGTTCAAGAAGTTCGAGGGCTACAAGCCGCGCAGCGAGCCGCCGTCCTGGGCCGCCGGCGGCAAAGTCGCCAAGGTCGACCGGGTCGAGTGGATCTGGATCCCGGACGCCCAGACCGCGGTCAACGCGCTCCTGAACGGCGAGATCGACCTGATCGAGTCGCCGCCGCACGACCTGCTGCCGGTGCTCCAGGCGGATCCGCACATCGTGACCTTCGACTACAATCCTCTCGGCAACCAGTACATGTTCCGCATGAACTGGCTGTATCCTCCCTTCAACAACCAGAAGATCCGCGAGGCGGCGCTCGCCGCGCTCAATCAGGAAGATTTCCTGAAGGCGGTGATCGGCAATCCCAAGTACTACAAGGTCTGCCCGGCGATGTTCATCTGCGACACGCCGTTCGCGACTGACGTCGGCGCCGACGTCCTGGTCAACTCCCACTTCGACCTGTCCAAGCAACTGCTCAAGGAGGCGGGCTACGACGGCATGCCCGTGGTGCTGATGCATTCGACCGACCTCGAGGTGTTGGCCAATCTCGCCCCGGTCGCCAAGCAGCTGCTCGAGAAGGGCGGCTTCAAGGTCGACATGCAGTCGATGGACTGGCAGACGCTGGTCTCGCGCCGGGCGAAGAAGGAGCCGCCTGCGCAGGGTGGCTGGAACGCCTTCCTGACCTCCTGGGTCGCAGCCGACGTGCTCAATCCGATCAGCACCGCCGCGCTCAACGCGTCCTGCGACACGGCGTGGTTCGGCTGGCCGTGCGACGAGGAGCCGGAGAAGCTGCGCGACGCCTTCGCGCGTGAGACCGATGCCAAGAAGCAGGTCGAGCTCGCCCATCAGATCCAGGCGCGCGCCCTCGAGATCGGGACCCACGCCTACCTCGGCCAGTGGTATCAGCCGATGGTCTATCGCAATGCCGTCTCGGGGGTACTCCACGGCCCGGCGCCGTTCTTCTGGAACGTCACCGTCACCAAGAGCGGCTGAGCGCGTCCGGTCGACATCGCCAACCGACTATCTAACCTGGGGGCATCGCAGGTAAACGCGAGGAGGTTTGCGTGCGCCAGACCTACACCGCCGTGATCAAGCAGTCCGGAGCTTGGTGGATCGGCTGGATCGAGGAGATTCCCGGGGTTAACTGTCAGGAGCGGGCCAGGGAAGAACTGCTCGAGACCCTCAGGATCACCC
>JBKPDM010000399.1:0-14597 GCA_046727895.1 Pseudomonadota bacterium
CTACGACCTCGCGGCGGGCGGCGCTGTGCTGATCGCGCTCTTCATCGGGATCGGCATTGGCCTGCGCAACGATGGGCTCGGAGCGTCGTCGGTCGCGCTTGGCGTCAGCGCCGGGGTGGCGATTGCGGTGACCTTCCTGCTGCGCATCGAGCTCGAGCGCCGCGCCGGTAAGGACGCCACCCGACTGTCCAATCTGCTCGGTTTCGAGATCGAGGACGTGATGTATCTGGTCGGCCCGATCACCTGGTTGGGCCTCGTCCGGCCGTTCCTGATCCTGGCCGGCATCGGGGCGCCGGTGTTCGCGCTGTTCGTTCTCTGGCAGGGCCGCGGGATGCTCCTCGAGCGCCGCTCGTGACCACGCTGGTCACCGGCGCCACAGGCTTCGTCGGCTCGGCGGTGGTCCGCGCGCTGCTGGCCGAAGGCCAACCGGTTCGCGTCCTGATCCGCGCCAGCAGCAGCCGTCGTCTGCTCGCCGATCTCCCCGTCGAAGTCGCGGTCGGCGACCTCGATGACCCGGCGAGCCTGGCTGGCGCCGTCGCCGGCTGCGCCGGCCTGTTCCACGTCGCCGCCGACGATCGGCTCTGGGTGCCTGAGCCCGATGCCATCTATCGCACCAATGTCGACGGCACACGCGCGCTCCTGATCGCGGCGGCCGAAGCCGGCGGTCTACACCAGCAGCGTCGCGACGCTCGGTCTGGCTCGTGACCGCCAGCCGGCGGACGAAACCACGCCCTCGACCCTCGACGACATGATCGGCCACTACAAGCGTTCGAAATATCTGGCCGAGGTGGCGGTCCGCGAGCTGATCGAGCGGCAGGGCCTGCCGGCCGTGATCGTCAATCCCGCCGCGCCGATCGGGCCGCGCGACGCCAGGCCGACGCCCACCGGGCGCATCGTTCTCGAGGTGGCCAAAGGGCGCGTGCCCGCCTATGTCGACAGCGGCCTCAACGTCGTTCACGTCGATGATGTTGCAGCCGGACATCTCCAAGCGTACGAGCGCGGGCGGATTGGTCAAAGGTACATCCTGGGTGGCGAGAATCTGTCGCTGGGAGAGATTTTCGCGATGATCGCGCGCCTGGTCGGGCGCAGGCCACCGCGCGTCCGCCTGCCTGCCAGCCTGATCCTCCCGCTCGCGTATCTCGCCGAAGCGGCCGCCCGGCTTGGCCACTCGGGCGAGCCCTTCCTGACCCGCGACAGCGTGCGGATGGCGAAGAAGCACATGTATTTCTCATCGGCCTTGGCCGAGTGCGAGCTTGGCTTCCGCAGCCGGCCGGCCGAGCAGGCCGTGCGCGACGCGCTCGACTGGTACCGCCAGCATGGCTACGTCAGTTAGGTCGGTCCACTTGACGCTCCTGGGTTCGCTCGGCTGGCTGCTCGGGCTCGGCCTGATCGCGCTCTTGATCGGCTATCAGGGGCTCGACCAGATCACCGGAGCGTTCAGCCTCGCCGGCGCCGGGCTGCTCCTGGTGATGCTCGCCTACTTCGGCACGCTGCTGGCCGACAGCCTCGGCTGGCGCACTCTGCTGGTCGGACCTTGCAGGCGCTCGCTCGCCACGCTGCTGGTCAAGCGCTGGATCGGCATATCGATCAACGGGTTGCTGCCGGTCGGTCAGGTCGGCGGCGATCTGGTTCGCGCCCGGCTCCTGGCCCGGAGCGGGGTCGCGCCTGCCGCAGCCGGTGCCAGCGTCGTGGTCGACATCACTGCCGGCCTGGTCACGCTGGTCGCTTTCGCGCTGGTCGGCACCGGCCTGCTGGTGGACCGGCTGGGCGGAACCCACCACGCGGGTCGGCTCGTGCTCGCGCTGGCCCTGATTGGTCTGGTGCTGCTCGGCTTTGCGCTGATGCAGCGGCGCGGCCTGTTCCTGCCGCTCGCCGCGGCGCTGCGGCAAATCGGCCGGGGCACGGCCTGGCTCGACTGGACCGGCGGCGCCGCCGCCATGGACCACGAGATCCGGGAGCACTACCGGCACCGGCGCCGGCTGCTGCTGTGCGCCGCCTGGCGCCTCGCGGCGTGGTTCTGCGGCAGTCTCGAGGTCTGGGTCGGGTTTTACGTCCTCGGCCATCCGATCAGCCTGAGCGAGGCGATCATCCTGGAAAGCCTCGGCCAGATCGGCCGCGTTGCCGGCTTCTTCATCCCGGGCGGCCTGGGGGCGCAGGAAGGCGGCATCATGCTCGCCGCTGCCTGGATCGGCATCCCGCCCGACATCGCGCTCGCCGTGGCCCTGCTCAAGCGGGCGCGCGAGCTGCTGTATGGCGTGCCGGGCCTGATCGTCTGGTCCTCCTTCGAGCGTCCCGGCCGCGCCTTCGTCAGAGCCGGGTGAGTCTCCGGGTGCTTGAGCTTGCACCGTCAGGCCAAGATCGGCCTCGATAACTTGATGCGTGAGGCGAATCGCAACGAGTAGACTTGATCCGTCCTACAAATCTCTTGCAGTTATTTATCAATGGCAATTCAATGACCGCACGTTGACTTGCTGAGCAAGCATTGTGTGGCGCGGGCGCAACAGTTGGCGGGGCTCACCGTCACCAAACTGTAAATTACCCTTCCGCTCGGCGTTGATCCGCATAGAGTCTAGGCGACGGACAAACATAGGGGCCGGCCGTGGCCCCACGGAGGAGACGTTCGATGTCGGGGCGTTCACTGCGTGTCGTTCTAGCCCAGCCTCGGGGCTTTTGCGCAGGCGTCGAGCGGGCGATCGAGATCGTCGAGCGGGCGCTGCACCAGTTCGGGCCGCCGGTCTACGTTCGCCACGAGATCGTGCACAACAAGCACGTCGTGGAGGCGCTGAAAAGCAAGGGCGCGCGCTTCGTCGACGACGTCGACGAGATTCCGGAGGGCGCGGTCACCGTGTTCAGCGCGCACGGGGTCGCCGAAGCGGTCGAGCTCGCGGCGCATGGCCGGCGTCTCGAGGTGATCGATGCCGCCTGCCCGCTCGTGACCAAGGTTCACAAGGAGGGCCAGCGCTATGCCGCCAAGGGCTACGAGGTGATCCTGATCGGTCACGCCGGCCACCCGGAGGTCGAGGGCACGATGGGGCGGATCAAAGGCCGCGTGCATCTGATCTCCGAGGCCGACGAGGTCGCCAGGCTCGAGCCGGCCGACCCCGAGAAGCTTGCCTTCGTGACCCAGACCACGCTCAGCGTCGACGACACCCGCGACGTGATCACCGCGCTGCGCGTGCGCTTCCCATCGATCGTCGGGCCGGACACCCGTGATATCTGCTACGCGACCCAGAACCGGCAGACGGCGGTGCGCGCGCTTGCCCGCGAGGTCGATCTGATTCTCGTGGTCGGCGCGCAGAACAGCTCGAATTCCAATCGTCTGCGCGAGATCGGGGTGGCCTCCGGGCGACCCGCCTACCTGATCGACAGCGCCGAAAGCCTGGATCTGGCCTGGCTCAACGGTGCTCGCTCGGTCGGAATCACCGCCGGTGCCTCGGCGCCTGAGCTTTTGGTGCAACAGTTGGTCGACCGACTCGCCGAACACTACGAGGTGAGTGTCGAAACGCTTGCCGGGATCGAAGAGAACGTCCATTTCCGGTTGCCGTCGGCGCTCGCCGAGCCGGCGACCCGCGCGACTGCCCAATGACCACTCGGAGCGATCATGGGAATTCCTTTACGCCAGCAGATCCGGGTCGGAGCCTACGTCCTCAAACAGCGCCTGCTCAGGCGCGACAAATACCCTCTGGTGCTGATGCTCGAACCGCTGTTCCGGTGCAATCTGGCCTGCGCCGGCTGCGGCAAGATCGACTACCCGGCGCCGATCCTGAACCGGCGCCTGTCCGTCCAGGCGTGCCTGGACGCGGTCGATGAATGCGGCGCGCCGGTCGTCTCGATCCCGGGCGGCGAGCCCCTGATCCACAAGGACATCGGCGAGATCGTCAAGGCGCTCGTCGCGCGCCGGAAGTTCGTCTACCTCTGCACCAACGCCCTTCTGGTCGAGAAGAAGGTCGATCTGTTCACGCCGAGCCCCTATCTCACCTTCTCGATTCACCTCGACGGCATGCGCGCGCACCACGACCGCTCGGTCTGCCAGGACGGCGTGTTCGACCGGGCGGTTGCGGCAATCCGGCTGCTGCGTGCGCGCGGGTTTCGGGTCAACGTCAATGCCACCCTGTTCGACGGCGTCGCGCCCGAAGACGTCGCGGCCTTCCTCGACCACGTGTCGGAGGAGCTGGACGTCGAGGGCATCACCGTCTCGCCCGGCTACGCCTACGAGCGGGCACCGGATCAGCAGCACTTCCTCAACCGACAGAAGACCAAGCAGCTGTTCCGCGACATCTTCCGGCGCGGACGCGGCAAGCGCTGGCGCTTGAACCATTCCTCGCTCTATCTGGACTTCCTGGCCGGCAATCAGGGCTACCGGTGCACCCCCTGGGGCAATCCCACGCGGAACAGCTTCGGCTGGCAGCGGCCCTGCTATCTGCTCGGCGAAGGCTATGCCGCCTCCTTCAAAGAGCTGATGGAGACGACCGATTGGGACCTCTACGGCACCGGCAACTACGAGAAATGCGCCGACTGCATGGCGCATTGCGGCTATGAGGCGACCGCCGTGACCGATGCCGTCCGCCATCCGATCAAGGCGTTTCGGGTGGCCTCGCGGCCGATCCGGACCGACGGACCGATGGCGCGGGAGATCCCGCTCGAGCGCCAGCGCCCTGCGGAGTTCGTGTTCGAGCGCCTGGTGCAGGCGGCCTCGGCCAAATCACCCGAGGTCGAGCGCCGGCCCCGCCAGAAGAGCCACGCGGCGTAGCAGGGCGAGCGCCCGCCCGCTCTGGCGGGCAAGCCGGAAGAGTGCGGCAAGCTCGCTCGGCCGTTCGAGCAGCGCGCGCGTGACCGCGCGCAGACTGACCCCGCCATCCGGCCCGATTGCGGTCGTGGCTGCGCGGGGCAGGGTCTGATCGAACGGGTCGGCGACCGCGCGGATCACCACAAAGGGCAGATCGGCACGCGCCGCGGTCTCCGCCATTCCGTGGCTCTCCATGTCGACCGCAAGCGCGCCGGTGGCGGCATGCAATTCCCGCTTGGCGGCGATCGTTGCGAGCAGGCGGTCGCTGCCGGCGAGGGCACCCCGATGCACGTGCCATCCCAGCGGCGACAGCCGCGCAGCAAGACGCCCGCACCACTCTCGATCCGTCGGCAGGCGCGCACCCGTCGGCAGGACAACCGCCTCGGGCAACAGAAGGTCACCTGATCGGACCGCCGGGCTCAGCCCACCCGCCAGACCGAAGCTCAAGAGCCCGCGCGCACCCTCGTCGATGAGCTTGAGCGCGAGCCGCCTGGCCTGTTGCGGGTTGCTACCGCTGCAGACAATCTGGAGGCCGGCCAGGGCGGAGAGGCTGCGCGCCTCCGCCCGCAGGCCGGTGACCACCCCGATCACGCGCCCTCACTCCGCTCGCGCCACAGCTGGCGCCGGCGGCGGCGCGCTTCGCTTCGCCCTTGCCGGCGCGGTCACATGCCCCAGGCGATGCGGCGCTCGTTCTGGCGCATCAGGTTCCGGTAGCGGGCGAGCGCCCAGAGCGGGAAATACGCGCTGTAGCCGTGGTAACGGAGATAGAACACGCGCGGGAAGCCGACCGCATTGTACAGGTCCTCGTCCCACTTGCCGCCCTGGCGGGGAGCGTGGGTGAGATGGTCGATGCCGCGCGCGACGGCATTGCTTCCGGCCTCGCCGGCCGCGATCAGGCCTAGCAGCGCCCAGGCGGTCTGTGAGGGCGTGCTCGCGACCCGCTCGTCTCTGCGCTCCGGCCAGTAGCTGGCGCAGCTCTCGCCCCAGCCGCCGTCGGCCTGCTGGCGGGCGAGCAGCCACGCCACCGCCCTGCGCACGTAGGGCGCCCGCATGTCCTCGCCGGCGGCGTTCAGGGCGCACAACACCGACCAGGTGCCGTAGACGTAGTTGGTGCCCCAGCGGCCGAACCAGGAGCCGTCCGGCTCCTGCTCGCGCCTTAGAAAGTCGAGCGCCCGCGCCATGGCCGGATGCGTCCGCGCGTAGCCCAGCTGGGCAAGCATGCTGACGCAGCGGGCAGTCAGGTCCGCGGTCGGCGGGTCAAGCAGCGCGCCGTGGTCGGCGAACGGGATGTTGTTCAGATAGTAATAATCGTTGTCGGCATCGAACGAGCCCCAGCCGCCGTTCCGGCTCTGCATGCCAAGCACCCATTCGGTGCCGCGCGCGATCGCCGCCCGATAGCGCTTCGGGTCGGCACGGTGCAGGGCGCAGACGATCGCCGCCGTGTCGTCGACGTCCGGATAGTAGTCGTTGCGGTACTCGAACGGCCAGCCGCCCGGCCGGAGACCCGGCCGCGCCTTGGCCCAGTCGCCGACCACGTCCAGAATCTGCTGCGCGGCCACCCAATCGAGCGCTCGGCGCACCCGGTCATCGAGGTCCGGCCCGCCCGCTTCCATCAGCGCATGGCAGGCAAGCACCGTGTCCCAGATCGGCGACAGACAAGGCTGGCAGTAAGCGAACTGATGCCTGTCCACGAGCAGCTTGCGCACCGCCCGCTTGGCGATCAGAAGGTCTGGATGATCCTTCGGGTAGCCGAGGGTCTCGAAGGCCATCACGGTGTTGGCCATGGGGGGGAGTATGCCGCCGAGCCCGTCTTCGCCGTTCAGCCGCTCGGTGACGAAATCGACCGCGCGCCGGATCGCGCGCGCCCGCGGCCGCCTCGGCAGGTGGGGCTCGAGCAGGCGGAGGACGCGGTCGACCGCCAGGAAGAACCGCCCCCAGTTGGAGCCGGTCGGGTTGGTGATGTAGCGCCGCTCGGCCTCGGGCGGGGCCAGGAACAGTTCGGCGATGCCGACCCCGCGCGGGTTTCTCGCCTGCGGCCGCTCGGCCATCAGGATCAGGAGCGGCACGATCGTGGTGCGCGACCAGTAAGACACCTTGTCCAGATGGAACGGAAACCAACGCGGCAACAGCATGATCTCGACCGGCATCACCGGCACCGCGCGCCAGGGCACCTGGCCGAACAACGCAAGGCTGACGCGCGTGAACACGTTGCAACGTGCGGCGCCGCCACGGGCCAGGATCGCCTCGCGCGCCCGCACCATGTGCGGCGCATCCGGATCGTCGCCGATCAGCTTGAGGGCGAAGTAGGCCTTGACGCTCGCGCTGATGTTGAATTCGCCGCCGGCGAAGAGCGGCCAACCGCCGTGGTCGGCCTGTCCGGCCCGGAGATAGACCGCGATCCGGCGCTCCAGCCCGGCATCGATCTCGTCGAGGAAATGCTCGAGCAGCACGTACTCGGCGGGGATGGTCGCATCGGCCTCGAGCTCGAAGACCCAGTGCCCGTCGGCTTGCTGGCGCTGCTCGAGCCCGCGACGGGCTTCCTCGACCACCTCGGCGAGCTTCTGGCCCGGCGGAGCGAAGAGATCGAGGCTCCTCGAGAGATCGGCCGATCGCCAGGGATCGGCGACGGCTTCCCTGAGACCGGTTTCCTGAGGCATCTCCACCATTTTTCACCCGTATTGCGCGTGTTCGCGGCAAGCGCGCAATCACGCACAAAAGCGCGTCCAAGACAAGACAACCGGATGTCACAGTGTGTCGCGCGGCGCGCCGACTGTTGCCCTCAAGCCTCAGGGCGCCACCTAACCGGCTCGATTGCCTGCGACAAGCTGTGCAGCTAACACGGGTCCGACAGGCAGCGGAGTCGAGCATGGCGAGCCTGGTGCCGGCAACCACGGTTGACGATCTCGGCAGGCGCATTCCGGATGGCGCGAGCCTGGCGCTGGCGCCCGATTACTCGGGCTGCGCGATGGCGGTGGTCCGCGCCCAGATCCGGCGCGGCATCAAGGACCTGCGCCTCGTCGGCGTGCCGCAACTCGGCCTGCAGGCAGATCTTCTCATCGGTGCGGGCTGCGTAAGGAGCCTCGAAGCAGCGGCCGTCACGCTTGGCGAGGAGGGCAGCGCGCCACGCTTCGTCGCCGCGCTCAAGGCCGGGACGATCAGGGTCCTGGATTCGACCTGTCCCGTCATCCACGCCGGTCTGCAGGCGGCCGAGAAAGGCGTGCCGTTCCTGCCGCTGCGTGGCATCCTCGGCTCCGACCTCCTGTACCACCGGCCCGAGTGGCGGGTGATCGACAACCCCTTCGCGGAGAACGACCCGATCCTCCTGGTGCCCGCGATCCGCCCGGACGTCGCCCTGTTCCACGCCGCGCGCGCCGATCGCGCGGGCAACGTCTGGATCGGTGTGCGGCGTGAGCTGATGCTGATGGCGCACGCCGCTCGTGTGACCTTGGTCACGGTCGAAGCGATTACCGAGGGCGATCTGCTGGCCGACGACGTGAGCGCCGCCGGCACGATCCCCGCCCTCTACATCACGGCGATCGCGGAGGCGCACGGGGGCGCCTGGCCGGTTGGCCTGCGTGGTCACTACCCGCCCGATATCGACCATCTCCGCCGTTACGCCGAGCTGGCCGCGACCGATGGCGGGTTCGAACGCTATCTCGCTGAGTTCGTGCTCGAGCCCGTGATCGCCGGATGAGCGGCTATCGGCCCGAGGAGCTGCTGATCGACGTCCTGGCCGGCATGCTGGCGGGGCTCGGCCACGTCGCGGTCGGCGCCGCCTCGCCGATTCCGGGGGCCGCGGCGCTGCTCGCGCGCGAGCGCTCGGGCGGCCGGCTGCGCGTCTCGATCCTGGGCAGCGAGCGCCACAACCCCTTCACCGACGGCGGCCGCGAGCTGTTCGACTGCGCCGCCGAGGGGCGGATCGACGCCTTCTTTCTGGGCGGCGGGCAGATCGACGGCGAGGCCAACATCAACCTGGTCGGCATCGGCCGCTATCCGCAGAGCAGCGTGCGCTGGCCGGGCTCGTTCGGCTCGGCCTATCTCTATTTCCTCGTGCCGCGGGTGATCCTGTTTCGCGCGGAGCACACGCGACGGGTGCTGGTGCCGAAGGTGGATTTCGTCAGCGCGCCCGGCACGAGTCCGGCAAACGTCTATCGCCCGGGCGGGCCTTTCGCCCTGGTCACCGGACGCTGCGTTTTCGACTTCGATCGCGCAGCCGCGCGCTTTTGCCTGAGGAGCGTCCACCCCGGACACAGCGTCGACGAGGTGATCGCCGAGACCGGCTTCGCCTTCGAGCGGCCCGCCGGAGTGCCGGAGACGCCGCCGCCCTCGCTCGAGACCCTGGCGCTGATCCGGGGGCCGGTCGGCCGGGCCATCGCCGAGACCTACCCGCGCTTCGCAGAACGCGTGCACGGCGTCGGCGCGGACGCCTCCTGACCGGCGCGACCGGCGGCTTGATGCTGCTGACCGCGCTCGCCCGAGCGAGTGGTCGTACTGAGCATGGACCGCCTGCGCCCCGGTGCTACTATGGCGGGCGCTCAGTTGGCGGTCTGGAGACAAGCATGCGAGCCGGCGTCAAGACCAGAGCGGGCGACGAGGAGGATCTCTACGCCTGGACGCGGGAGCAGCCGGATGCCAGCTTCTGAGCCGCCCGGGGTGCCCTTGAACTCGAGCGCTCCGCCCGTCGCACGTCTTCAGATGTCATGAAAGCAGGCGCCCTTGATGGAACCTTCGTGCTCGACCTGACGCGCGTGCTCGGAGGGCCCTATTGCACCCAGATCCTGGGCGACCACGGCGCCGAGGTGATCAAGGTCGAACCGCCGCAAGGCGACGAGGTGCGCGACTGGGGGCCGCCGTTCGACGAGGCGGGCGACGCTTCGTACTTCATCGGCATCAATCGCAACAAGCGCTCGCTCGGCCTCGACCTCGGCCGGCCCGAAGGGCGCGAGGTGCTGCTCCGTCTCCTGGAGCGCGCCGACGTCCTGATCGAGAACTACAAGCCGGGCGCGATGGAGCGATGGGGCCTCGGCTACGAGGACGTGCTGAAGGCGCGCTTTCCGCACCTGATCCACTGCCGGATCAGCGGCTTCGGCGCCGATGGCCCGATGGGCGGCATGCCCGGCTATGATGCCGTGATTCAGGCGATGGTCGGCATGTTCTCGATCAATGGCATGGTCGACCCGACCCGGATCGGCATCCCGCTGGTCGACATCGGCACCGGCCTCTATGCAGCGATCGCGGTCCTGATGGCGCTGGTCGAGCGGCAACGCTCGGGGCTTGGCCAGTTCATCGACATGACCCTCTACGATGCCGGCATCGCGCTCATGCACCCGCACATTCCGAACTACGTGGTCTCGGGGCGGGTGCCGGGCCTGACCGGCAATGCGCACCCCAACATCTCGCCCTACGACAAGTTCCCGACCCGCACGGTCGATGTCTTCCTCGCGGTCGGCAACGACCGGGCGTTCGGACGCCTTTGTACCGAGCTCGGCGCGCCCGAGCTGGCCGGGGACCCGCGCTTTCGCACCAATGGCGATCGGCTCACCAACCGCCCCGCCCTGACCGAGCGGCTCACCGCCTTGCTCGCCGACCGCGATGGCGAGACGCTCTGCCAGCGGTTGCTGGCCGCGGGCGTCCCGGCCGGGGCGGTGCGCGACGTCGCCCACGTCTGGTCCGACGCCCACACCCGGCACCGCGCCATGGCGGCCGAAGTGGCCGGCTACAAGGGTTGGGGTCTGCCGATCAAGATGTCACGCACCCCAGGCGCGATCCGCCGCACGCCCCCACGCTACGGCGAGCACGGCCGGGAAATCCTCAAGGAGTTCGGCTTTTCCGAGCCCGAGATCGAGGCCCTTGTCGCCTCCGCCGTCCTCATCGGGCAGCGCCGGCGCTGACCTGCTCACTGCAGGCTCTTGCTGGCGATCTCGTACAGGTCCCGTGACAGGCGGGGGGCCGCGAGGATGCGCTCGAGCTGCGCGCGCATCTTGTCCTGGCGCGGGGCGTCGTAGCGCCGCCAGCGTCCGAAGGCTTGGGCGAGACGCGCGGCGACCTGCGGGTTGCGGCGATCGAGCTCCAGGACGTGATCGGCGAGGAAGTCGTAGCCGGCGCCATCGGCCCGGTGAAAGCCGGTCGGATTGCCTTGGACGAAGGCGCCGATCAGGGCGCGCACCCGGTTCGGGTTCTTCAGCGTGAATGCCTCGTGGCCCGTGAGGCGGGTGACCACGTCGATCGAGTCCGGCCGCTGCGCGAGGGCCTGCAGCGCGAACCACTTGTCGACGACCAAGGCGTCGTCGCGCCACTGCTGGTAGAAGCGCTCGAGCGCCGCCTCACGCTCGGGCAGCTCGCTCTCCGCCAACAGATCGAGGGCGGCGATCGTATCGGTCATGTTGCCGGCGGCCTCGAACTGGGCGAGGCAGAGCGCGCGGCCCGCCTCGCTGCCCGCCGCCATCAGGTAGCCGAGCGCCAGATTCTTGAGCGCGCGCCGGCCGATCTGGGCCGCGTCGAAGCGGTAGGGGTCCTCGCTCTTGAGCCCGCGGTAGGTCTCGACCCAGCGCGCGCCGAGCCGCCGGCCGATGGCGGCGCGCAGGAACTCGCGCACCACATGGATGCCGTCGACGTCGATCTCGTCCGTATGCTGACCGACGTAGGTCTCGGACGGGAAGGTGAGCGCCTCGGCGACGAAGGCGTGGTCGAACTCGCCGGCGCCGAGGGTTGCGGCGAACGCTTCGGCCAGTCCCTCATCGAGGGCCGGGTCACGCCCGCGGTGCCGCTCCTCGATCAGGCGGAGCATCAATTTGAGCGCGTAGGTCTGACCGGCCTCCCAGCGCAAGAACGGGTCGCTGTCCTGCGCCATCAGGAAGCGCAGGCGCGCGTCATCCGCATCGCTCTCGAGGATCACCGGCGCCGAGAAGCCGCGCAGGAGCGACGCCGTGGGTGCCTCAGGCAGGTTCACGAAGGTGAAGCGCTGCTCGGCACACTGCAGCTCCAGGACGCGCGAGGTGCCCGCGGGCCCCACCTCGCCTTCGAGCTGTAGCGGCAGCTCGCGCCCAGCGCTGTCCAGGAGCCCGATCGCGAGCGGGATGTGCAGCGGCCGCTTCTCGGCCTGGCCGGGCGTCGGCGGCGTCGCCTGCGCCACGGTCAAGGTGTAGGTCCGCCTCGCAGCGTCGTAGGCGCCGCGGACCTCGAGCCGCGGCGTGCCCGCCTGGCTGTACCAGAGGCGGAACTGCTCGAGGTCGCGACCCGAGGCGGCCACCATCGCGGCGACGAAGTCCTCGCAGGTGACCGCCTGGCCGTCATGGCGCTGGAAATAAATCCGCATGCCGCGCTGAAAGGCGTCCTCGCCGATCAGGGTGTGCAGCATCCGGATCACCTCGGCGCCCTTCTCGTACACCGTGGCGGTGTAAAAGTTGTTGATCTCCACGTAGCTTTCCGGTCGGACCGGATGCGCGAGCGGCCCCGCGTCCTCGAGGAACTGCGTCGCCCGCAGACGCCGAACGTCGGCAATCCGCTTGACCGCGCGCGAATGTCGATCGGAGGTGAATTCCTGGTCGCGAAAGACCGTGAGCCCTTCCTTCAACGACAGCTGAAACCAGTCGCGGCAGGTCACCCGGTCACCGGTCCAGTTGTGAAAATACTCGTGGGCGATGACACTCTCGATCCCCAGGTAATCCGCATCGGTTGCGGTCTCCGGCCGGGCCAGGACGTACTTGGTATTGAAGATGTTCACGCCTTTGTTTTCCATGGCGCCGAAATTGAAGTCGGACACCGCGACGATCATGAACTGATCGAGGTCGTATTCGAGGCCGAAACGCTCCTCGTCCCAGCGCATCGCCTTCTCCAGGGAAGCCATGGCGTGGGTGCATTTGTCGACCTCGCGCGGCTCGGTGTAGATCTGGAGGATAACCGGCCGGCCCGAGCGGGTGATGAAGGTCCGCTCGAGCTTGGCGAGCCGGCCGGCGACCAGGGCGAACAGGTAGGTCGGCTTGGGAAAGGGGTCCTCCCAGAGGGCGAAATGCCGGCCGCGGTCGAGCTGGCCGCCGTCGATCCGATTGCCGTTCGCCAGCAGCACCGGATAGCGCGTCCGGTCGGCCTCGATCCGCACCCGGTAACGCGCCATGACGTCCGGCCGGTCGAGAAAGTAGGTGATCTTGCGAAAGCCTTCCGGCTCGCACTGGGTGCAGAAGGTGCCGCCGGAGACATAGAGCCCCTCGAGCGCGGTGTTGCGGTCCGGATGGATGCGGGTGCGTACCTCGAGCGCGCAGCGCGCGGGCGGATCGTCCAGGGTCAGGTGATCGGCATCGACCGTGTAGCGATTGGCGCCGACCGGTTCGCCGTCGAGCTGCAGGCCGAGCAGCTCCAGCTCCTGGCCGTCCAGCACCAGCGGCCGCGCCGCCTCGCCCGCCGCCGGATTGCGCCGCAACTGAAGGCGCGCCGTCACTTCAGTCGCCGCCTCGTCGAGCCGGAAGTCCAGCTCGACCTCCTCGATCAGCCAGTCGGGCGGCCGGTAGTCCTTGAGGTACACGGGCTCCGGGTGAGCGGTGGGCGCCGGCTCAGGGGCGGGCTCCGGTCGAGCGCCGGGCTTTGCGGTCTCGACAGGCCTCTGGGCCTCGGCCATGCTGGCATCCTCGGGGCTGGTTTGAAGCGCCCGGAACATTGCCGATTTCGGCCCCGCCGCACAAGCCGCTCGGCCGGGCGTTCATGCGGTGGCGACGCCCCTGGCGCTACGGGTGCACAGGGACCGGTCGATTCGGGTTGCCTTGTCGGACCGTTGCGAGCAAATGAGCCCGGGCGCCGGTCCGCTGGCCGCCTGAACCGAGGCATTCAGGGAGGCCGGTCATGGCCCATCGAATGATCCTTGCCCTCGCCCTTTTCGCTCTGCTCGGCCGGGCGTCGCCGGCCGAGGAGCAGGAAATGCGGTTCTTTCGTATCGGCACCGGCGGGGTCTCCGGCACCTATTATCCGATCGGCGGTCTGATCGCGGACATCATCAGCAATCCGCCGGGCGCCAGGCCCTGTGAGGAAGGCGGCAGCTGCGGCGTCCCGGGGCTTGTGGCGATCGCGCAAAGCTCGAACGGCTCGGTCGCCAACGTCGACGGGATCAAGTCCGGCGAGCTGGAGAGCGGCCTGGTGCAATCCGACATCGCCTATTGGGCATACACCGGCACCGGCATCTTCAAGGATCAGGGCAAGGTCGAGAATCTGCGCGCGATCGCGAGCCTGTACCCGGAGAGCGTCCATCTGGTCGCGCGCAAGGATGCCGGGATCGCGACCGTGCGCGACCTCAAGGGCAAGCGGGTGTCGCTCGACGAGCCTGGCTCCGGCACCCTGGTCGACGCCCGCATCATCCTCAAGGCGTACGGCCTTTCGGAGGCGGATATCAAGGCCAGGCACGTCCAGTCGAGCCAGGCAGTCGGCCAGATCCGCGACAACCAGCTCGACGCCTTCATCATCGTCGCCGGCTATCCGACCGGGTCGGTGGCCGAGCTCTGCTCGAGCGTCGGCTGCGAGCTGGTGCCGATCGCCGGGCCCGAGGTCGAGCGGCTGCTCGATAACTACCGGTTCTTCAGCAGGGAGGTGATTCCGGCCGGGACGTACGAGGGAATCGGCGCGACCCCGACGATCAGCGTCGGCGCCCAGTGGCTGGTCGCCGCCGAGGTTGACGAGGAACTGGTCTACGGCATCACCAAGGCGCTCTGGAACCCCACCGCACGCCAGCTGCTCGACAGCGGCCATGCCAGGGGCAGGTCGATCACGCTGGCAACCGCTCTCGATGGCATCGCCATACCCTTGCACCCTGGCGCCGAGCGCTACTACC
>JBKPDM010000400.1:0-3116 GCA_046727895.1 Pseudomonadota bacterium
GCGCTGCAGCGGGCCGGGATCGAGGTCGTGGACAGCGGTCCGATCGAGCGGATCGAGGCTGCGAGCAACGGCGGCGCCCCGCGGCGGGTGATCTTCGCCGATGGCCGCGAGCTCGAGGGCGACGTGGTGATGCCGTTCTACGGCCTCGCGCCATCGCTTGAGTTCATGGTCGGCTCGGGCGTCGACATCGAGCGTGGCCTGCTGGTCAATCCGCAGCTCAGGACCACGGATCCGAACATCTGGGCAGCCGGCGACGTCTGCCAGATCTGGCGTCCGGAAGACAACGCCTACCGCTTCTATTACGGCTGGAAGAACGTCAAGGCGATGGGTGAGCTCGCCGCGTGCAACATGACCGGCGGCGAGGAGTCCTTCCATACTTTCCTCGACGAGACCCTGAGCGTCGACCGCAACGGCCGGCTGCACTCGTCGTTCTGGGAGTACGATTGAGTGAACCTCCGATGAGCGCAACCGACATCCAGATCGCGATCTGCGGCTCGGCCGGTGACGGTACGATCGCCGCCGGCGGGATCCTCAACCAGGCCATGGCGCGGGCCGGCTACAAGGTGATCGCCTTCGACGTCTATCCAGCCGAGATCCGCGGCTTCGGCGAATGCATCGCACGCTCGCGCATCACCTCGGATCAGGTCTATGCGCTCAAGGCCCAGTCGGACATCCTGATCTCGCTGAACGACGGCCACGCCATCGACCACGTGCCCGAGGTGCGCGAATACGGCGCGGTCGTCTATGACGACGCGCCGATCGCCCTGCTCAAGGAAGGCCAGCATATCTCCGGTCACATCAAGGCGGGCCAGCTGCCCTACGGCCTGCCGATGCGCGAGATCTCGGAGCGCGCGACCAGCGCCGCCAAGTCGCGCAACATGGTGGCGCTGGGCTTCCTCGCCGCGCTCTACGGCCTGCCGCGCGAAGCGTTCCACGAGACGATCGCGGGCAAGTTCAAGGGCAAGGCGGCGGCGATCACCGAGGGCAACCTCAAGGCGTTCGATGCCGGCTACGAAGAGGGCCAGAAGACCTTCAAGCTCGACTTCATCGACCTCGGCCCGACCGGCAAGCCCGAGGCCGGGGCGGTCATGATGAGCGGCAATCAGGCGATCGTGCGCGGCTGTCTGGACGCCGGCGTCGAGACGTTCTTCGGCTATCCGATCACCCCCGCGACCACGATCCTCGAGATGCTCGCGGCGCAGATGCCTAAGCGCGGCGGCCGCGTGCTGCAGACCGAGGACGAGATCTCCGCGATCTCGGCCGCGATCGGCGCCGGCTATGCCGGGGCCCGGGCGGCGAGCGCCACCTCGGGGCCGGGGCTCGCGCTGATGACCGAGATGATGGGGCTCGGCGTGATGGCCGAAGTGCCGGTCGTGATCTTCGTCTCCCAGCGCGGCGGCCCCTCGACCGGCATGCCGACCAAGACCGAGCAGTCGGATCTCAATCTCGCCGTCTATGGCGGCTCGGGCGACGCGAGGCGGATCGTGATCGCGCCGACCAACGTCGAGGGCTGCTATCGCTGCGCCGGGCGGGCGTTCGAGCTCGCCGAGAAGTATCAGACCCCGGTCATCGTCCTGCTCGATCTGTATCTCTCGAACCGCCTGGAGAGCTTCGCCGGGATCGGCAAGACCAAATTCGTGCCCAGCATGGACAAAGGCTTGGCGGAGCGCGAGCGGGGCGGCTCGTATCAGCGCTTCGCGCTCACCGACGATCTGATCAGCCCGCGCGCCATCCCGGGCGAGCCGGGCGGCATCCACACCGTGACCGGGCTCGAGCACAACCAGGCGGGCCGGCCCAAGGACACGCCCGAGATCCACATGGCGATGACCGAGAAGCGGCACCGCAAGCTCGAGCCGGCGATCCGCCATCCGGACCTCACCATCCACAAGCGGTTCGGCGACGAGGGGCGGGTCGAGGTCGGCGTGATCGCCTGGGGCTCGACCTTCGGCGAGGCGCTCGAGGCAATGTACATGGCGCGCAACGAAGGCATTCGTTGCGCCGCGATGAAGGTCGTGATGCTGTCGCCGCTCCCGGTCGACGCGATCCGGCGCTTCTGCGAGGACTGCGACGAGGTCCTGGTGCCCGAGCTCAACTACCAGGGGCAGTTCGCCCATCTGCTGACCGGCGCCACGGGGCGCCGCGTGCATCGCTTCAACCAGGTGACGGGCCGGCCGATGCCGGTCGAGGACATTCTGGCCGAAATCCAGCGTCTGGCGAAAGTCGACGTCAAGCGTCGCTTCGCCGTCGCGTGAATCAATCGAAGGGGACAGCCATGGCCGACCTTCGCGAGCCCATCTACCTGGAAGAAAAGCTCAAGGAGATCCAGGGGACCGGGCGGCTCGCCTACCGTTCGAAATCGCTGCCGACCTGGTGTCCGGGCTGCGGCTATTTCAGCATGACGGAGGGCGTGACCAGCGCCCTCAATCGGCTCGGCATCGCCAACAAGGACGTGGTGATCGTCTCCGGCATCGGCTGCGCCTCGCGCTTTCCGTTTTTCATGGACACCTACGGCTTCCACACTCTGCATGGCCGCACCCTGCCGGTGGCGACCGGCATCAAGCTCGCCAACGACCGGCTGACCGTGATCGCGATCGGCGGCGACGGCGACGGCTTCGCCATCGGCGCGGGCCACATTCCGCACGCCGCGCGGCGCAACATCGACATCACCTATCTGCTGTTCGACAACGGCATCTATGGCCTGACCAAGGGGCAGGTCTCGCCGACCTCGGTGATGGGCTTCAAGACCAAGACCAGCCCGTACGAGAACCGCGACGCGCCGCTCAATCCCCTGATGATGCTGCTCTCCTACGGGGCGAGCTGGGTAGGCCAGGCTTACGCCGGGCACATGCACCATTTGGCCGACATGATCGTCGAGGCGATGGCGCACCGCGGATTCTCCTATCTGCACATCCTCTCGCCCTGCGTGACCTTCGACAAGACCAGCATGACCTATCAGAATCTGGGTATGTCGGTGCGCGATCTGCCCGCCGACCACGACCCAACCAATCTGATGGCGGCGATGGCCCAGGCCGTGGACACCAAGACCCCGGCGCTCGGCGTGTTTTACCGCCAGCCGCGGCCGACGCTCGGCGACGCGATGGACGACACCATGCGCG
>JBKPDM010000401.1:0-12617 GCA_046727895.1 Pseudomonadota bacterium
GAGTGGCCATGGCTTGGTCGCTTCCGGACGCTCCTCACGACGGGGTCAGGGTCGACGGTAGGGAGTTGCCTCCCTTACCGATCTGTGATCTATGATCAAAACGACCGGGTGGTCAATCGCCACGCCCGGTGAAAGCGGGCGGCCGGCACCCCGGTGCCGCGGCGAGCTCTAAGATAGGGGGAGGCCAAACGATGCGCATGCACAACTGGCTGGCGGTGTCGCTCGCTCTGGTGATGCTGGCCGGTGCGACCACACAGACCGATGCTCAGGACAAGAAGTTCAAGATTTTCCTGTCCATGAGCTACATCGGCAACGACTGGCAGGCCGAGGCCGCCAACATGGTCAAGGCGATGGCCGCGCACGCCGATTTCCGTGACAAGGTCGATCTCCAGATCCAGGTCGCGGGGCCCAACGCGCAACGCCAGATCCAGCAGATCAACTCGATGGTACAGGCCGGCGCGGACGCGATCGTGACCTTCCCGATCTCGCCGACCGCTCTGAACAACGTGGTCAAGAACGCCTGCAATCAGAATGTGGTCGTGTTCGCCTACGACGCCGAGATCACCGAGCCCTGCGCCTACAACACGCACATCGATCAGGAGGAGGCGGGCCGGGTCACCGCCGAGTGGCTGGTGAAGAAGCTCGGCGGCAAGGGCGACATCGTGGTGCTCACCGGTGTGCCCGGCACCTCGGTCGACACGCTGCGGACCAAGGCGGCCAAAGAAGTGTTCGCCAAGAATCCCGACATCAAGATCGTCGCCGAGGCGGTCGGCATGTGGAGCCAGGCGGTCGCCCGCACCGAGCTCTCGAAGATCCTGGCGACCCGTTCCTGGGACGACATCGACGGCCTCTGGATGCAGGTCGGGTGCTACACCGCCAACGCCATGCAGCTCGAGGCCGGCAAAAAGCCCGAGCAGCTGCTGCCCTGCGCCGGCGAGGGTGCCAACGGCGGGCGGATCCAGATGCTGCCACTGGGCACGGAGGTCGA
This sequence comes from Pseudomonadota bacterium, assembly GCA_046727895.1. Classification (GTDB taxonomy): domain Bacteria; phylum Pseudomonadota; class Alphaproteobacteria; order Geminicoccales; family Geminicoccaceae; genus DATAOG01. Next base: position 989 of record JBKPDM010000401.1, read on the forward strand.
GGGTGCGGACTGCCCCTATTGCCCGCTCGGCGCGCCTCGCATCTCCTATGCCTCGCCGCCCTACTCCGGTGGCCTCGCCCTGAAGCTCGCGGTGGACATCCTCGAGGGCAAGAAGGTGCCCAAGACGACCATCCTGCCGCTGCCGATCGTGACCAACGACACGATCAAGCTCTGCAAGGAGGGCACCTGGGACGAGATGAAGGCCGGCTGCAACGCCTTCAGCCCGTCGATCGTGCCGAACCCCGGGTGGTTCGCCTCGATCTTCTCCGAGCAGACGCCGGAGATCGGCTTGCAGGCGGCCCTGGTCGGTCAGCCCGAAGTCAAGTGATCGAGCTCGACGGCGGCGGCCGGTCGCGGCGCTGTCCGCCCCTTTGCCCGATCCCTTCAAGCTAGGACCCGCATCTCTGGACGGAATTTCCGCCATCTCCATCGAGGGTATTCGCAAGGCGTTCGGGGCCACGGTCGCCGCGGACGACGTGTCGTTCGTCGTCTCGGAGGGCCAGATTCATGCCTTGCTCGGTGAGAACGGCGCCGGCAAGTCGACCATCGTCAAGCTGCTCTCTGGCCTGATCCAGCCGGATGCCGGTACGATCCGCATCTTCGGCGAACCGGTGCGGCTCACCAGCCCGCGGGCCGCGCATCGGCTCGGCATCCAGACCGCTTTTCAGGAAATGATGCTGGTCGGGGATCTGACCGTCCTCGACAACATGCTCTTGCCCTATGCGCCGATCAACCGCCTCGGCCTGATCCGGCGGCGTCGGGCCGAGGCGCTGATCCGGGACCACTTCGCTGCGCTCGACCTCGACGTCGATCTGTACGACGAGGTGCGCGACCTCGACCTCGCCTTGCAGCAGCGGATCGAGATCGCGCGCGCCGTGTTCCGCAAGCCGCGCATCCTCCTGCTCGACGAGCCGACCTCGAGCCTCTCGGGCCGCGACATCGACTGGCTCGGCGCGATCATGAGCCGGCTCAGAACCGAGGGCGTCACCCTCGTCTTCATCTCGCACCGGCTGCCGGAGGTGCGCCGCTTCTGCGACCACCTCACCGTTTTGCGGAACGGCCGCGATATCGCCACGAAGAGCGTTGCCGAGGTCGATGACGACGAAGTCATCCGCATGATCATCGGCCGCTCGCTCGCCCAGACCTTTCCGCCGCGGCCGGCGGATGCGGGCGGCGGAGCGGCCGTGCTGGGCGCGAGCGGGTTGGCCGCCGGCCGGCTCAAGGAGGCGAGCTTCACCCTGCATCGGGGCGAGATTCTGGGTGTCGCCGGACTGCAGGGCATGGGTCAGCTCGAGCTGTTCCTGGCATGCTTCGGCATGATCGAGCTCGACCGGGGCCAGCTCGCGGTCGATGGCAAGCCGGTCAGCATCGTCACGCCGAGCGATGCCGTGCGTGCCGAGATCGGCATCAGCCTGGTGCCCGAGGACCGCAAGAGCGAGGCTTTGTTCCTCAAGCTGAGCGGCCGCCACAACGCGTCGCTTCCGATCATCGGGCGCTTCACGCGCGCGGGTCTGGTCGACCTGCCGGCCGAGAGCGAGGCCGTGGCCCGCATCTTCGACCTCGTCCAGGTCGATCAGCGCGCGCTCTGGACCCGCGTCGGCGCGTTTTCGGGCGGCAATCAGCAGAAGATCGCGCTCGCCAAGTGGCTCCTGGCCGAGAGCCGGATCCTTCTGCTGTTCGACCCGACGCGCGGCATCGACGTCGGCACCAAGCACGAATTCTACCTCCTGATGCGGCGCTACGCGGCCGCCGGTGGCGCGATCCTGTTCTATTCGACCGAGATCGCGGAGCTGGTGAACCTCGCCGACCGGGTGCTGATCATGTACGGCGGGCGGGTCGTCGAGGAGATCGGGGTCCAGGCGCTCAGCGAAGAGGCGATCATGCGCGCCACTCTGGGCGGCGGCGGCTCAGTCCTGGAGCACGCCGCATGATTGCGACCTCCGGCATCGCCCGCCCGGCCCACGGCTCCATGCGGCGCCTGCGGCTCGGCCGCCATCGCGGCCTCCTGATCGCGATCGCGGTCTTCGTCATTCTGTTTCTCATCGTCGATTGGATCAGCCCCGGGCCGATCTCCTACTTCGAGATCAGCTTCCTCTCGAGCGGCGGCGCGACGCTCGCCATCGCGGCCATGGGCGAAACGCTCGTGATCCTCTCCGGCGGCTTCGATCTGTCGGCCGGGGCGGTCATCTCGCTGGTCAATGTCGCGCTTGCCTCGAACATGCAGGACGATCCGGGATCGATCCTGCTGTGGTGCCTGGCCGGCGTCGGCATCGGCGTCGCGACTGGCGCCTTCAATGGCTTCTTCGTCGCCTTTCTGCGCCTGCAGCCGATCGTGGTCACGCTCTCCACGATGTTCATCGTGCAGGGGCTGACGCTGCTGGTGCTCGACAAGCCCGGCGGGCTCATCCCCTCCGGTCTCACCACTCTGCTCACTGGCGATGCCATCCCCGAGCTGTTGCCGATGCCGCTGGTTCTGCTGGCGGCGCTGCTGTTGCTCTGGCTGCTGGTCAAGAACTCGCGCCTTGGCGTCGCCATCTATGCGGTCGGCGGCGATCCCGAGGCGGCGGCTGGTGCCGGTGTGCGCCATGCCCTCGTGTTGTTCGCCGTCTACGTCATGGCGGGGGCGCTCTATGGGCTGGCCGGCGTGTTCGTCAGCGCCCAGACCGGCAGCGGTGACCCCCTGATCGGCAATCCCATGCTGCTCCAGATCTTCGCCGCCGTCGTGGTCGGCGGGACGCGCCTCGGCGGCGGGCGCGGCGGCCTCGTGGGCTCGGTGTTCGGCGCTTACATCCTGATGATCGTCGTCAATATCCTGCTCGTGCTCAACGTATCGGCCTACTACAGCACGGTCGCGGAGGGCGCGATCCTGATCCTGGCCGTGCTGGCCGCCTCGGTCAGCCGCGATTCCAACCTGGTCCACTATCTGCGTGAAGGCTGGACCCGGCTCGCGGCATGGCGCGCCGGCACGCTTCCCGGTCAGCGCTTCGGCGAGGCGCGCCATCTGCGCCTCGACAGTGGCACGGCGGCGGCCGCTCAGCATGCCGTGGCGCCGTTCTGGGTCCGGCACCGCGAAGCGCTGAGCTACGCGCTGCCCGCCTACGTCTGCTTTCTCGCGGTCGTGCTCATCACCCAGCTGGTCGCCGGTCACGCCGTGTTCAGCGGCAAGTACTACGACGCCATCATCGTGCTCGCCTCTTTCATGGCGATTCTGGCGCTCGGTCAGGGCACGGTGATCCTGACCGGCGGGCTCGACCTGTCGCTGCCCTGGACCATCGGTCTCTGCGGCATCCTTCTGACCGGCATGGTCAAGGGCTCGGACGCGGCGCTGCTCTACGCGCTGCCGCTCGTTCTGGCGACCGGCGGGCTGATCGGGCTGCTCAACGGCATCGGCATCGTCTTCCTCGGCCTCTCGCCGATCGTCATGACGCTTGCGACCAACGGCATCCTGCAAGGTCTGGCACTGGTCTACAGCGGCGGCACGCCGGCCGGCTTCGCCTCGCCGGCGCTGCGCTGGTTCATGACCGGCAGGCTGGCCGGCGCGACGCCGGTCGTCTGGATGATGGTGCTGTTCGTGCCGGCGGCCGTGCTTCTGCTCCAGCGCACGCCGTTCGGCCGCCGCGTCTACGGCATCGGCAGCAGCCTCAGGGTGGCCCGGCTCTCGGGCGTCCAGGTCGGCAAGACGCTGCTCGGGGTGTACGCGCTCTCCGGCTTCTGTGCTGCTCTGGTCGGCGTCCTGCTGGCGGGGTTTTCCGGCCAGGCGAGCCTTGGCATGGGCGACGAGTATCTGCTGCCGTCGATCGCGGTGGTGGTCGTCGGTGGTGCCCTGATCACGGGCGGCCGTGGTCACTATCTTGGCATTCTCGGCGGCGTGCTGCTGCTGACCGCCTTGCAGACCCTGCTCGCCGGCACAACGCTGCCCTACGCGACCCGCGCGATCCTGTTTGGCCTGGTCGTGCTGGGAGCGGTGATCGCGCTCCGCGAGCGGACGAGCTGAGGCGCCAAGGAGAGCGAAGATGACAGCGAGCCCACCGCTCATTGCCGGCATCAGGCCGGGCCTCAGGGTGTTCGTCAGCGCCGGCGCCGCCGGCATTGGCCGGGTGATCGCCGACAGCTTCGCCGCGCACGGCGCCAAGGTCATGGTCTGCGACGTCGACGACGGCGCGCTCGAGAACTATCGCGGCGCGCACCCCGGACATCCGACCGTGCGGGCCGACGTCGGCGTGCAGGCCGAGGTCGACGCCGCCTTTGCCGTCCTGAGCCGGGAGTTGGGCGGGCTCGACGTCCTGGTCAACAACGCAGGAATTGCCGGTCCAACCGCGGCCGTCGAGTCGATCGACCCGGACGCCTGGCGGCGCACGATCGACATCAATCTCTCGGGCCAGTTCTACTGCCTGCGCCAGGCCGTGCCGCTGCTCAAGCAGGCAGAGGACGGTGCGATCATCAACATCAGCTCAGTCGCCGGCCGGCTCGGCTACGCCTATCGTCTGCCCTATGCCGCCACCAAATGGGCGATCGTCGGCATGACCCAGAGCCTGTCGCTCGAACTCGGCCCGTCCGGCATCCGGGTCAACGCCATTCTGCCGGGGATCGTCGAGGGGCCGCGCATGAACCGCGTGATCGAGGCGCGCGCGGCGGAGGTCGGCGTCGCCTTCGACGAGATGAAAGAGCGCTATCTCGAGAAGACCGCACTCGGCCGGATGGTGAGCCAGCAGGACGTCGCCAACATGGCGCTGTTCCTCTGCTCGCCACTCGGTCGCAACATCTCGGGTCAGGCGCTGAGCGTCTGCGGCCACGTGGTCGCGCTCTGAAGAGCTGGGGAGAGCAGGCTGCTGAGTCACTTGGGAGGAGAGCATGGCCAAGGCGCAAAAGGCGATCATCACCTGCGCGGTGACGGGCGCGATCCACACCCCGTCGATGTCGCCGTATCTGCCGGTGACGGCCGAGGAGATCGCCGACGCCGCGGTCGGCGCCGCCGAGGCTGGCGCGGCGATCGTCCATATCCACGCGCGCAACCCGGACGATGGACGTCCCGATCAGCGTCCCGAGGCCTTCGCGCCGATCCTGAGGTCGGTCAAGCAGCGCTCCGACTGCGTCGTCAACATCACCACCGGAGGCGCGCCCTGGATGCGGGTCGAGGAGCGCGTGCTGCCGGCCGCGACCTTCAAGCCCGAGGTCGCTTCGCTCAACATGGGCTCGATGAACTTCGGTCTGTTCCCCATGCTGAACCGCTTCATGGAGTTCAAGCACGAATGGGAACGCCAGCACCTCGAGAACAGCCGTGATCTCATCCTCCGAAACACCTACAAGGACATCGAGTACGTTCTCAACACCTGCGCCGAGAACGGCACCCGCTTCGAGTTCGAATGCTACGACATCGATCATTTGTACAATCTCGCGTACTTTCTCGACCGCAGGCTGGTCAGCCCGCCGCTGTTCGTGCAAAGCGTGTTCGGCATCCTTGGCGGCATCGGCCCGCACCCCGACGACGTGCAGCACATGAAGCGGACCGCCGACCGGCTGTTCGGGGATGCCTATCGGTGGTCGGTGCTGGGCGCCGGCCGCAACCAGATGCCGATCGCCGCCATGGCCGCGGCGATGGGCGGCAACGTCCGGGTCGGGCTCGAGGACAGTCTCTGGCTTGGGCCCGGCCGGCTCGCCGAGAGCAGTGCCGCTCAGATCCGCCGCGTGCGCCAGATTCTCGAAGGGCTCGCGATCGAGGTTGCCTCCCCGGCCGACGCACGCGAGATCCTGGCGCTCAAGGGCGGCGACCGGGTGGGCTTTTGAGAAGGCTACGATGCTCAGGATCGAGCTCCTGATCGATGCCGGCAATCAGCTCGGCGAAGGGCCGCTCTGGGACGTCGACGAACAGCGTCTCTACTGGATCGACAGCTACGGCAAGGTGGTCTGCCGCTGCGATGCCCGGGGCGAGGAGCGCAGGAGCTGGCCCGTTCCCGACCACATCGGCTCGATGTGCCTGCGCGAGCGGGGCGGAGCGGTCGTCGCATTGCGCAGCGGCTTTCACTTCCTCGACCTCGAGAGCGGTGCGGTGACGCCGATCGGCGATCCGGAAGCGGACCTGCTGCGCACCCGCCTGAACGACGGCAAGGTCGACCGGCAGGGCCGCTTCGTCGCCGGCTCGATGGACTACGAGGAGCGGGACGGGATCTGCGGGCTCTACCGCCTCGATCCAGATCTCACCATCACCAGGCTCGACGACGGCATCATCGTGAGCAACGGCCCGTGCTGGAGCCCCGACGGCCGGACGCTTTACTTCGCCGACAGCTTCAAGCGCGTCATCTACGCCTACGACTACCGGCCAGCGGACGGCGCGGTCAGAGGACGGCGCATCTTTGCCGATTTCGAGGCGCTGCGCGGCTTTCCCGACGGCGCCACGGTCGATGAGGAAGGCTGCGTCTGGAGTGCCGAGGTGTTCAGCGGTCGGCTGATCCGCTTCGCCCCCGATGGCAGCATCGAGCGGATCATCGGGATGCCGGTCGAGAGCACCACGAGCGTGATGTTCGGCGGCGCGGATCTCGACATCCTCTACGTCACCTCGATGCGCCGGCCGATCCGGGGGATACCGCCGCGCGAGCGCGAGGCGGGCGGCCTGTTCGCGGTCTACGGGCTCGGCGTGCGCGGCCTGCCGGAGCCGCGCTTCAAGGGTTGAACGTCAGGATCGGGAGGTTTGGCCATGCAGATCGAGGTTCTGGTCGACGTCAAGACCACGCTCGGCGAAGGGCCCCTTTGGGACGTCGACGAACAGCGCCTGTACTGGATCGACAGCTTCGACGGCCGGGTCTTTCGCTGCACCGCGGACGGCCGGGAACTGCGCAGCTGGGACGTGCCGCAGAAGATCGGCTCGATGGCGCTGCGCAAGCAGGGCGGCGCCGTCCTCTCCTTGCAGCGCGGCTTCCATTTCCTTGACTTCAAGACCGGCGACGTCGACCTGATCGTCGATCCCGAGCCGGACAAGCCCAACAACCGCATCAACGATGGCAAGGTGGACAAGCGCGGCCGCTTCGTCGCGGGCTCCATGGACACGATGGAGGAGGGGCCGAACGGTGCGCTCTACCGGCTCGACCCGGACCTGAAGCTGCACCGGCTCGAGGGTGGCATCATCGTCAGCAACGGACCGTGCTGGAGCCCGGACGGTGCGACGTTCTACTTCACCGACACCTGGTCCGGCGAGATCTCGGCCTATGACTACGACCTCGAGAGCGGCAGCATATCGAATAAACGGACCTTCGCGCGGATGACCGAGGAGGGCGGCGCGTTCGACGGCGCCACGGTCGACGCCGAGGGCTGCCTGTGGAGCGCCTTCGTCTACGCCGGCAAGGTCGTGCGCTATGCACCCGACGGTCGCGTCGATCGGGTGATCGACATGCCGGTCAAGAAGGTGACCAGCTGCATGTTCGGTGGGCCGAACCTCGACGTTCTGTACATCACCTCGATGGCCAAGCCGCCTCTGCCGCGTTTCCCGGGCGATCCGGTGCTACGGGGCTCGCTGTTCGCGATCACTGGCCTCGGCGTCCGCGGCATACCCGAGCCGCGCTTCGCCGGCTAGCTCTGCCCCATCAGGTTAACCGCTCGACGGCGAGCATGACGCCGCGCAGCTCGGCCAAACCCCTGAGACGGCCGATCGCGGAATAGCCCGGGTTCACCTGCTTGCCGAGGTCGTCGAGCATCTGGTGGCCGTGGTCCGGGCGCATCGGGATGATGCAGTCCTCGCGCCCCACCGCGTGCCGGCGCCGCTCCTCGGCCACGGTCTCACGGATCACCGCGACCATGTCGACGTCACCCTCGAGATGCGGCGCCTCGTGGAAGCTCTCAGGCTCGGCCTCGCGGCGGGTGCTGCGCAGGTGGACGAAGTGGATGCGATCAGCGAACTCGCGCGCCATTGCCGGCAGATCGTTGTCGGCGCGCACGCCATAGGACCCGGTGCAGAACGTGAGGCCGTGGGCGGGACTCTCGGCCTGAGCGAGGAGCCAGCGGCAGTCCTCGGTCGTGCTGACGATGCGCGGCAGGCCGAGCAGCGGGCGCGGCGGGTCGTCCGGATGGATGCCGAGACGCACCCCGCCTCCTCGGCCGCCGGCACCACGGCGCGAATGAAAGCCGCATAGTGCGCCCGCAGCCCCTCGTGACCAAGGTCGCGGTAGCGGTCGAGCGCTGTGCGCAGCATGTCGAGGGTGTAGCTCTCCTCGGCGCCCGGCAGGCCAGCGATGATGTTGCGGGTGAGCTTCGCTCGTGCGGCTTCGCCCATCGCCCTGTGGACGCGGCGTGCGTGCTCGAGCTGCTCGGGGCGATAGTCGCCCTCGGCGTTGTGGCGCGCGAGGATGAACAGATCGAAGGCGGCGAAGGCGTCGGCATCGAACCTGAGCGCCCGCGCACCGTCGGGTAGCTCGTAGGCGAGGTCGGTGCGGGTCCAGTCGAGCACCGGCATGAAGTTGTAGCAGACGGTGTGGATGCCAGAGCGCGCGAGGTTGCGGATCGACTGGGCGTAGGCGTTGAGATGCGCCCGCCAGCCCCCGGTCCGGGTCTTGATCTCCTCCGACACTGGAATGCTCTCGACCACCGACCAGGAGAGCCCGGCCGCCTCGAGCTGGCGCCGGGTCCGCTCGATCTCCTCGACCGGCCAGAGGACGCCGTTGGGCAGGTGGTGCAGGGCGGTGACGACGCCGGTGGCCCCGGCCTGTCGGATATGCGCGAGCGGGATTGGGTCCTTGGGCCCGAACCAACGCCAGGTCTGCTGCATGGGTTGGCTACTCCGGGCTGGAGAAGAGAGATGGCTCGGCGAGCAGCGCGCGCGTGCCCCGCGTCAGGAGCGCGCGCAGAGCGACGGTGAGCGGTGCGGTGAACCGGCTGTCCATGGGCAGATCCTCGCCGAAGATCTCGCGCACCGCGAGGAGGCCGGACGCCAGCGTCTTGGCGTCGCCCGCCTCGACAGCTGCGGCCGTGAGCCGAGGCGCCATCGGATCCGAGAGACGGATTGCCCTGCCGTCCTCGGCGGTGCCGCGGACGTGGCGCATCCAGGCCGCGACCGCGAGCGCCAGCGCGGGGATCGGCAGACCCCTGGCGAGGCGCTCGCGGATCGGCGCCAGCAGGCGCTGCGGCAGCTTCTGCGAGCCGTCCATCGCGATCTGTGAGGTCCGGTGGGCCAGCGCCGGGTTCGCGAAGCGATGCCCGAGCGCATCGACATAGCCCGCGAAATCGTAGCCCGGCGGCAGGTGCAGGGTTGAGCCCGACTCGCCCCAGAGCGCCTGCAGATAACGCGCCATGCCGGGCCGTGGCGACGGCATCTGCGACGTACTCGATCCCGGCAGCCACGGCGAGATAGGCGATCGCCGAGTGTGCGCCGTTGAGCAGGCGGAGCTTCATCTCCTCGAAGGGCGCGACCTCAGGAACGAACTCCGCGCCGGCCCGCTCCCAGGCAGGGCGCGGTGCTGCGAAGCGGTCCTCGATCACCCACTGACGGAACGGCTCGCAGCCGACCGGCGCGGCATCCTCGACGCCCAGCCGGCGCGCGATCGTGGCGATGTCTTTGGGCGTGGTCGCCGGCACGATGCGATCGACCATGGTCGAAGGGAACGGGATCTTGCGCTCGATCCAGGCCGCAAGGCCGTCGTCGCGCAGTCCCGCGAAGGCGAGCATGATGGCGCGCAGCGTCCGGCCGTTCTGGGGCAGATTATCGCAGCAGACGATGGTCAAGGGACCGATTCCCGCCTTGCGGCGCCGCTCCAGCCCCGCGACGAGCAGGCCGATCGCGCTGCGCGGCGCTTCCGGGTGCTCGAGGTCATGGCGGATCTCGGGGTGGCCCTGGTCGAGCGCGCCGGTTGCCGGGTCGTGGCAGTAGCCCTTCTCGGTGATGGTCAGCGTGATCACCGTTGTCGCCGGGTCGGCCAGACGGCGGACGACGGCTGCGGGATCCTCCGGCGCAAACAGAACTTGGTGTACGGTGCCCAAGACCGTGAGCCGTTCCGCGGCGGCCCCGCGCTCGATCACCGTGTACAGGCCCTCCTGCGGCACGAGCCGCTCGCGCATCGTGGGAGAGCGCAGCGACACGCCGCAGATGCCCCATGGTCCGGGCTCGGCCGCCAGCGCGTCCTGTGTGTAGCAGGCCTGGTGCGCCCGGTGAAAGTTGCCGAGGCCGAGATGGACAATGCCGACCGGCAGGTGCTCGGCCGCAAACGGCGGCCGCCCCACCTCGGGAGGAAGACGGGCGAGCGTGGCGAGCCCAAGGCGCGGCAATGAGTCAGTCACGGAGTGTTCCTCTCCCTGGGGCCTTCCGCCGTGGCGCACGTGACGCGACGCGCTCCTTTGCGGCGGGCTGCGCTGGCCGAATCGCCGACGGTGCGCGGAGATTAATTCATTCTTGACAGCGATGCAACCTACTAGTATGGTAGTAGACAACAAGCCGAAGGGCTGTTGCGTTCAGGAGAGGCCGACATGCTCGCTGTTCGCGTCGACGAACCCTACCGTCTGGGCGTGGTCGAAGTGCAGGACCCGCAGCCAGGCGCGGACGAGGTCCTTCTCCGCGTGCGCCGCGCCGGCATCTGCGGCTCCGACGTCCACATCTATCATGGCGCCAACCCGTTCGCGCGCTACCCCCGGATCATCGGCCACGAGGTACTCGGCCAGATCATCGCCGTCGGCGACGAGGTCGATGGGCTGGCCGTCGGCGAGCGCGTCGTCATCGATCCGGTGATCAGCTGCGGCCGCTGCCGCGCCTGCCGGATCGGCCGCAGCAACGTCTGCGCCAACCTGCAGGTGATCGGCGTCCACCGCGATGGCGGCATGGGCGAGATCCTGGTTGTGCCAACGGCCAACGCCCTGCCGGTGCCGCCGCAGGTCGGCGACCGGGAGGCGACGCTGGCTGAGCCGTTCTCGATCGCTGCCAACGTGCTCGAGCGCACCGGCATCGACGAGGGCGAGACGGTGCTGATCTACGGCGCCGGCACCGTCGGACTCACCACCTTGCAGGTGGCGCGCATGCACGGCGCTCAGTGCATCGTCGTCGACCTCGACGACACCCGGCTGGCGCGCGCCCGCCGGCTCGGGGCCGATCACATCGCCAATCCGCGCAACACCCAGGTCGCCCAGCTCGTGGCCGACCTCACCGCCGGCGAAGGCGTGCCGCTCGTGGTCGGGCGCGCGGGGTGCTCGAGGAGGCGCTCCGCCTCGCCGGCCCCGCCGGGCGGATAGGTATTCTCGGCTTCTCGCCGGAGCCGAGCGCCATCCCGCAGCAGGAGATCACCAAGAAGGAGCTCTCGCTGCTTGGCTCGCGGCTCAACCGCCGCCTGATTCCGCGCGTGATCGAATGGCTCGCGAGCGGTCGCATCGAGGCCGCGCCCCTGGTCACCCACGAGCTCGACTTCCGCCAGGCCCCGGAGGCCTTCGCGCTGATCGAGACCAACCCGAGCGCCACCTGCAAGGTGCAGCTCACCTTCTGACCACCACCACGGGGAGGCATGACCCCATGTATCGAAGCTTCAAGCGACTTCTTGCCGCAAGCGCGCTGACCCTCGCGCTGACCAGCGCTGCCGCGGCGCAGGATGTGACCCTCAAGTTCGGTCACCTCGCCAATGAGGAGAACATCTGGCACAAGGCGGCGCTCAAGTTCGCCGAGGAGGTG
>JBKPDM010000402.1:0-1705 GCA_046727895.1 Pseudomonadota bacterium
CGGAGCGATGGACGGCATCGATCTGGCATGGGAGGTCAAGCTGCGCTGGCCTCTGCTTCCCGTGGTTCTCACCTCGGGGCATCCGCGCGAGCGCGAGCGTGTCTGCGAACTGCCGCCCGGCGTCGCTTTCCTGCCCAAGCCGTGGCAGCCATTCAATGTCCTGGTGGTCGCAGAGGAGGCGCTGGCTTCTGCGCAGGGCAACAGGAGCTGAAGGCGTCAGTGTTAATGGCCGCTGCATCTCGGCAGGCAGCCCGACGCCATCGTCGCGCACGGATATGAGCGCGGTGTTCTCGTCGTGTCGATCCACACGTACGCAAATGTGCCCATCACGTCGACCGGACAACCCGTGTTTGACCGCGTTGGTGACGAGCTCATTGACAATCAGCGCCAGCGAAATCGCTCGATCGCCTTCGAGCGCAAACGGGGCACGCGGAGGGTCGCCGCATTCCTGCGACCAGGCCGGAGGAGGCACGCTGATGGTGGCAATCCGCTCTGAGCATCTTGAGACCCTAGAAGCGGTTATTGCAACTGCACTCAACATCGTGAAGACCCGCCCGCTGGCGGACCTCTACGTCCGCAGGGACTACACGGGCGAGTTCCGTATCAGGGTCCAGGTTGAGAGCGGGCAACGCTACGTCATCACAATCAAAGAGGAATGATCGCTGCATCCTTGGAAGCATGACGCCTGCGCGCCGAGAGTGCGGGCCGCCGCGTGCAGATCCCAGGCGTCCTAAGACAAAGCGGGCGGCGCGCGCCGCACCTAACTGCAGTCATGCCCGAGGGCTTAAAGGTAGAGCTGCTGCGTGAGCCAAACCATTAGCAGCGCAAGTCCAATCAAAAAGAAAAAGAAACGCGGGCCCGCGCCATCGTCTTGCCGGAATCTCATTTTCGCCCCGCGGTCAGATTAGCGGCCCGGCCCGGAAGCCCCTTAAGCGGGAAATGCGTGGGTCACATCGGTCGGGGATGCCGAGCCGAATTGAACTCCGCCATTGTGCGAGAGGGTGCGCGACTCGTTCCGCTGCGCACCGTAAACAAGAAGTTAAAGCAGCGATTAGTGGCCCGGCCCGCGTTCCAGACAGGTAATTTGGCGACGACGAGCCCGGGTGACCGCGGGGCCGAGCCGGGTGCCGACCATGCTGCTTTCGCTGGTTGCCGTAGTCATTGGCGGCGCGTTATTTGGCGTTACGTGGTACAGCCTGTCGAGCCGCTGGGGGCGAGAGTCCGCCCCGCGATACACCGAAATGTCACCAGAAGATAGGTTCAGAGACTTCTGGAAATAGCAGCCACAATGTGAGGAAAGAACACCGCCACCGTCAAGCGCAAGGCAGACGATAATCCACACAGCGAGCTGCGATACGTGAAACGGACGACTCGGCGACTCTCTCGTCATCGGAAGGCGATAGGAATATGGGAGTCGCGTCAATCGCCCGCCTGCGCCAAGCTTCCTAAATCTTTTGCGCATCGATCTTTCGCGGACGTCCCTGCTACCGTTTCCGCTGTCGGCAATGATGCCCAACTCATCCGCGAACTGCCTTGCTTTAAGCTTGACCGTGCGCACCACAGCAACGGGCAAACGCAGGGCTGTCGTGGGCGAGGACGGTCAGGCCTGGTCCGGCGTGGCCACGGTCGGCCGCAGGGAAGAATGGCCGGGATGGACGCCGACGGAGGGTGAGAGGCGGCGGCTCGGCCCGCTTCCGAACTATGT
>JBKPDM010000403.1:0-5450 GCA_046727895.1 Pseudomonadota bacterium
GCTTCGCAACATGGCGTCGATCGGTGGCAACATCATGCAACGCACCCGCTGCGCCTACTTCCGCGACGAGGATGATCTCCCCTGCAACAAGCGGCGGCCGGGCTCCGGGTGCTCGGCCCGCCACGGCCTCAATCGCAACCACGCCATCTTCGGATGGTCCGACGCCTGCGTCGCTACCAATCCCTCCGACGTAGCGGTGGCATTTGCGGCCATGGACGCAAGTGTCATTGTGCGCGGGCTCGCGGGCGAACGATCGATCCTGTTCACTGATTTCCATCGCCTGCCCGGCGATACCCCGGAGCGTGACAACGCGCTCGATCGGGGCGACCTGATCGTCTCGATCGAGGTCCCCGCCTGCGCGGAGGGCCGCGCCTCGCACTACCTCAAGGTCCGCGATCGCCAGTCCTACGAGTTCGCGCTCGTATCTGCGGCGGCTGCGGTCGCGGCCGATGGCAGGCGGATCCGCTCGGCGCGGCTCGCCCTGGGCGGCGTGGCGCACAAGCCCTGGCGCCTCGTTGCCGCTGAAGCGGCGCTGCGCGGGGCTTCGCTGGATGACATCGATGCGCTCAGGTCGGCGATCACCATGTCCTTTACCGATGCTCGCCCGCTCGCCCACAACGCCTTCAAGGTGGAGCTTGCCCAGCGCGTCGCTCTGCGCGCGCTGCAGACTGCGGGAGCACGCGCATGAGCGCCATCGGACGACCGCTCTCGCGCATGGACGGGCGCCTCAAGGTAACCGGCGGCGCGCGCTACACCGCAGACATTCCGCTCGCGGGCGCGACGCACGCAGCGATCGTCCACAGCACGATCGCGAACGGCCGCACGGTCTCGATCGACACCACCGCCGCCGAAAAGGCGCCCGGCGTCTTGGCGGTGTTCACCCATCGCAACATGCCGCGCATGAACCCGACGCCAAAGCCCTGGAGTCACCTCCATCCGCACGGGCAGTCCTATCTGCCGCTTCAGGATGAGAAGATCCACTACGCCGGCCAGCCGATCGCCCTGGTCGTCGCCGAGACGCTCGACCTGGCGACCCATGCCGGGACGCTGATCAGGGTCGAGTACGAGGCGAAGCCCCCGGTCGCGTTCGGCCCGCAGACGGCCAAGGAGGCCGTCGATCCGCCGCAGTTCCTGTGGCCGGTCGCTTCGTCGGTCGGCGATGCCGAGAAGGGCCTCGCGGCCGCCGCCGTCAAGATCGAGCAGACCTACACCACGTCCGATCGCCACCACAACCAGATGGAGCCGCACGCAACGCTGGCGGTCTGGGATGATGACGGCACGCTGACCCTCTATGAAACGACCCAGCACATCTTCGGCGCCAAGGAGCTGGTGTCGATCGTGCTGGGCATACCCCCGGCGAAGATCAACGTCGTGTCGCAGTTCCTGGGGGGCGGCTTCGGCGGCAAGGCCTACGTCTGGCCGCATACCCTGCTGGCGGCGCTCGTCTCGAAGGTTCTGAACCGACCGGTGCGCGTGCAGCTCACCCGCGCGCAGATGTATTCGATGGTGGGCCACCAGCCGGCGACCATCCAGGAGATCGCGCTGGGCGCAGGCAAAGATGGCAGGCTCGCCGCCATTCGGCACGACAGCATTTCGCCGACGCCGGTCTTCGACAACTATATCGAATACGCGGCGCTCTGCGCGCGCTCGCTGTGGGCTGCGAGCGGGGGCATCTCGACCAACCACAAGGTCGTCCATGTGAACCGCAACACGCCGACCGCGATGCGCTCCCCTCACGAGGCGCTCGGGCATTTCGCACTCGAGAGCGCGATGGACGAGCTTGCCTACGCGACCGGCGTCGATCCGGTCGCGCTGCGCCTGCTCAACGACACCGAGATCGACCCGCACAGCGGCCGCCCTTTCTCCACGCGCGCCATGCGCAAGTGCCTGACGGAGGGAGCTGCGCGCTTCGGCTGGGACAGGCGGACGCCCGAGCCAAGCTCGATGTGCGACGGCCGCTACCTGATCGGCCAGGGGATGGCGGGTGCGATCTATACGCACTGGCGCTGGCCGGCGAAGGCGCGGGTCACGCTGAACGGCGACGGTTCGGCGCTCGTCGAGGCCGGGATGCACGACCTCGGCACCGGCACCTACACGGTGATGCAGCAGGTGGCCGCCGACACGCTCGGGCTGGCGCCGGAGAAGGTGACCGTGCGGCTGGGCGACACGCGGCTGCCCCCGTCCCATGCGGCCATCGGCTCGGCCACGATGGCCAACGCAGGCGCCTCGGTCATGCTGGCCGCGAAGGCCGCGCGCGCGAAGGCGATCGAGCTGGCGCTCACTGGCCGGGACGCGCCCTTTGCCGGCGCGGTCGCTGACGACGTGCTCGTCACCGACGGGGTGCTGGCGCTGCCGAGAAGGAACCTGAATATCAGCTATGCCGAGCTGCTGGCGCGCAACGGGCTTTCCACGCTGGTGGCCGATGGCGACTACGACCCGGTCGAGGAGGCGAACGGACCGAAGGCGGTCTTCAGCTTCTCTGCGGTCTTCGCCGAAGTACGCGTCGACGCGGACCTTGGACTGGTGCGCCTGAACCGCTTCGTCGGTGCCTACGACGCCGGCCGGATCATCAATCCCAAGACGGCGCGCAGCCAGGCCATCGGCGGCATCATATGGGGCGTGGGGCAAGCCCTGCTCGAGCGGTCGGAGACCGATCCGGTGATGGGCCGCTTCCTCAACCGCAACTATTCCGGCTACCTCGTACCGACGAATGCGGATATCCCGGAGCTCGACATCCTGTTCGTCGGTGAGTTCGACGAGGAAGCGAGCCCGCTCGGCGCGAAGGGTCTTGGAGAGCTGACCGCGGTATCGGTGGCACCCGCGATCGCCAATGCCGTCTATCACGCGACCGGCAAGCGGATACGAGACCTGCCGATCACCGTGGAGAAGCTGTTGTGAGGTGGGCAGCGCGTGGCGGCCGCTGGGGCATGTACGGCAATGAGCGGAAGAAGCCGGCCGCTGCCTGAACTTGGACTTAGACTTAGACGACACTGCCCGGAGGTGCGGCGGACGGAGCGTCTGAGACAAACCGCCGCCGCCGGGCCAGCCAGGCACAAACCCATGAACAGCCTTGATTCCTATCGCGACAGCTTCGCCAACGCCCGCCTGAGCCGCTCAGAAAGCGGCGTGCTGGAGGTGTCGCTACACACCGACGGCGGCACGCTCGTCTTCAACGGGCATACCCACGAGCAATTCGTCGATCTCTTTCACGCGATCGGCTCCGATCCCGACAATCGCGTGGTGATCCTGACCGGCAGCGGTGATGCGTTCATGGAGTCGATCAGCCCCGAAGGCTTCGACTTCTTTAGCCCGCAAGGTTACGACAAGATCTATCGCGAGGGCAAAAAGGTCCTCATGAACATCCTCGACATCGAGGTACCGCTCATTGCTGCGGTGAACGGCCCGGTGCGGCTGCACTCCGAATATATCCTGCTCGCTGATATCGTGCTGGCGACGCCCGCGACGGTTTTTCAGGACAAGCCTCACTTCGACTTCGGCATCGTGCCCGGCGATGGTGTCAACCTGCTCTGGCCGGAAGTGATCGGCAGCGTGCGCGGCCGCTACTTCATCCTCACCCGCCAGGAGCTCGGTGCGGAAACCGCCAAGGAATGGGGCGCGGTCAACGAAGTCGTGCCGGCCGACAAGCTGCTTCCCCGCGCTCGCGAGATCGCGGAAGGGCTGACCAAGCTGCCGCCACTCACAACACGCTATACCCGGATCGCGCTGACCCAGAAGCTGCGGCGCATCATCGACGGCGGGATCGGCTACGGCCTCGCATTGGAGGGCATTAGCGCCGCCGATGTCGCGCGCTCGATGGGAGCGGGATAACGAAGCCACTCCTGCGCACCTGCTGATGCGAGCGGGCAGACGGGCTGATCTCGCCGCAGACCCGGAAGGCTCTGTGGGGGCTCGCAGAGTTGAGAGGCGGGCAGGGTGATCCGCACGGCGCCTTGCGAGCGGGAGGCGGGATTGTGGCGTTGGCTTGGGTTCTACCTTAGGGTCACGCCACACTAGCAATCGGGTGTGAGAGAACCATCTGTCTGTGTCGCACCACGAGTGAACCTGGGAGGGATTGGATGCACAGCATGAATCGTGTACGACTGGCGGCAGTGGCGGCGACCCTGTGTGGCGCGCTCGCCGGGGCGTCCACGGCCAGCGCCAAGACGGCGGCGGAGATCGATGCCGGCGTCAAAGCGGCGCGTGAACAGTGTGTCGCGCAAATCGCGGGGTGCAAGGCGGCCGCCGAGAAGGCGCAGGGCATGCTCGTCTTTCCCGAGGTGACCAAGGCCGCGATCGGCGTCGGCGGCTCCTATGGCGAAGGCGCTCTGATCGTCGGCGACAAGACGGCAGGCTACTACAGCACCGCCGCGGCCTCGATCGGCCTGCAGCTCGGGGCCGAGACGGCTGCCCAGATCATCATGTTCATGACGCCGGAAGCGCTCGACAAGTTCCGCGCGAGCTCCGGCTGGGAGGCGGGCGCCAACGCCCAGGTCACCATGATCGATCAGGGCAAGGCGGCCGATATCGGCGCGGTCGTGGCCAACAACCCGGTCATCGCCTTCATCTTCGGTCAGAAGGGCCTGATGGGCGATCTTTCGGTTCAGGGCTCGAAGATCACCAAGCTGGAGCGCTGAGCCGTCGCCGCTGGGCACCTCGGGTCGAGCTGAACCCCGAGCGAGCCAGCGGGCGACCAAGGGCTACCTCAGCCGGGCAGGGCTCAAGACCTCGCGGCCGGCACGTGCCGTCCGGATCTCTGCCCGTTCCCGTGGTGGCGATTCCTGTGCAGGCAAGCAGAAGGCGCCGCGCCGGCATGGCGTGCGCTTCCGCGGGCGTGCGCGGCGCGGTGCTCACCGGCGGCATGGCACTTTGGCCTCCTCGGCGCGTTGTACGGGGCAAGCGCTCTCATCCTGCATGCTCGGAGGATAGCCGATGCGCATGCTAGCTCTGCTCATACTCTGCACATCCCTGGCCGGGTGTGGCGTCGTGGCGCTGCCGTTCAGGGTGACCGCCGATGTCGCGCGGGTGGTTCCGGTGGCGGGGGACGTGGTCGCGGCACCTTTGGACGCCACCGGTGATGCCATCGATCCACCGGGTGACTAGAGACATTCGCTGTGGTGGCGCCGGGGCCGGCGGCCCGCGTGTGCAAGGAATCGGGAGCCTCCAGATCCAGATGGCTCAGCCCGCGTCGCGAACCTCGATGTCGAGCCGCTTGCCCAGCGCTGCGAAGGCCGCCTCGAGCTGGTCGAGCCGGGAGCGATGGCCGAGGTCGAACAGGCGGTCGACCTGGGGCGGCTTGCAGCCCATACGCCTGGCGAGCCCCGCCTTGCGCAGCCTCTGCTCGCGCATCGTCCGGTAGAGCAGCGCCTTCAGCGTCGTCTGCATCGGCAGTTCGACCGCCGGCCCGACGGCCGAGGACGGCAGCGGCAGATCTTCGCGGTCGGCGATCCGCC
>JBKPDM010000404.1:0-6250 GCA_046727895.1 Pseudomonadota bacterium
GTTGATGCCGCTTTTGGGCGAGGCGGCGACGACCTCGTGGCCGCCCTGGCGCAGAATGGCGACGGTCTTCGAGCCGATCAGGCCGGTGCCGCCGATCACGACGATCTTCATGGTTGACCCTCCCTTGTCGATGACTGGAGACCCTTAACTAATGGCGGTTTTGACCGGATGGACGGAGCGGAAGCTGATCGCGATCCGGTTCCAGGCATTGATCGTCGCCACCGCGACCGTCAGCTTGACCAGTTCCTCCTCCGAGAACTGCCGCCTCGTCTCATCGTAGACCTCGTCGGGCACATGCGTCTGCGAGACCAGGGTGAGGGCCTCGGTCCAGGCGAGCGCTGCCCGCTCGCGCTCCGTGTAGAGGGGCGACTCGCGCCAGGCGTCGAGCAGGTAGAGGCGCTCCTCGCTTTCGCCGCGCGCCCTCGCCTCGCGAGTATGCATGTGAATGCAGTACGCGCAGCCATTGATCTGCGAGGCGCGGGTCTTGACCAGATCGATCAGCGCGGGCTCGATCCCGCTATGCTGCACATAGCTCTCCAGCGCGGCCACCGCCTTCATGGCTTCCGGGACTGCCTTGTACGCGTTCAGTCGCGGCTTCATCGTCGTTCTCCTGCGGTGCCTCAGTCTTTCTTTCTCGCCATGCACGCCACCGGCCGGCGTCGATATGCGCGTCGAACACCTTGAATCCGCATCGGTCAGATCATTGGCAAAGCCTTCGCCGTCCAGCCAGTAACGTGCTCGATGCTAGCTGGCCCACATCCCTTGCTCCATGCCGGCGCCAATGGCCTTGGTGAATCAGACCGCTCCGAGCCGCAGCATACGCGCAAGATAATCTCTTCAAAAAATGCTGTGCCACGAGCGTCGCAGGTGAAAGTCGAATATCGATTAGGATCAATTGTCGAGGAAGACCACATGCTCCTTGATCGGCTCGCGGGCGATGTGGATCCGATTGGCAGGAAACTCCGGGTCGGGGTAGCCGACGGCGAGGCCGCACAAGATCGATAGCTCGGCCGGGATTGACAACTGTGCACGGATAATCTCGGGGTAGCCCGTGACCGAGACCTCGACACAGCTACCGAGACCACGTTCGGTCAAGGCCAACAGCAAGGTCTGCAAAAACATGCCCACGCCGACAGCGTCGGTTGGGCCGAAGTCGCGGCGCATGCAAACCATGCCCGCTAGGGGCGCGCGGAAGAATTCCCAGTTGCGCAGCACAGCGGCCCTGTGCCCCTCGGTGTCGGTGATCGGAATTCCCATTGCTCCGTAGACCTGCGCCCCAAGCTCGCGGCGGTAGTGCTGAAATCCTTCGGGCAAAGGCGGAATGTTGGGCGGCCCGCTCCGAGCCGCGTCCACCAAGGCAGCGACGAAGCGGTCACGCGCCGCCCCGGACGCGAACACCACATGCCACGGCTGGGTGTTGGAATTCGACGGTGCGTATTGCGCCAAGGCGAGAGCCTCGTCCATCAGCTCGCGCGACACAGGCCGAGGCAAAAACATCCGCGTCGAATGCCGTTCTCTGATTGCTTGATCAAGGTCGAGCATGGTGGCTCTTCCCGCCGCCGTCTCGGCTCGCGCCGTCCCTCCGCCTGGATTGAGTTAGCGCGACACCTTGTATCGTCAACCTCGGTCGCCAAGCTGTGATATCTGCGAGCCGCGGACTGTTGGTGCTATGCTCGGTCTACGATCCCTGCGGCCTCACTGTGGTTTGATCTCGCTTCTTTCGGGCATCCCGATTCAACCCCCGCGCCCCCACGACTCACGCCCCGCCGGTCGTCCCAACCTCCTGACAACGTTAGCAAAATCGGGCGAGAACATCACCAGTCATTCGACTCATCCGGGAAATCGGGCTAAAGATGGGCGGCGATGTAGTTCTCGATGCCGATCTTCTCGATCAGATCCAGCTGGGTCAGCAGATGATCCTCGTGATGCTCTTCGTCGGCGAGAATTTTGACCATCAGCTCGCGGCTGACGGAGTCGCCGATCCGCTGGGCGACGGCAATTCCCTCGCGCAGATCGGCGATGCCGCCTACCTCGAGCTGGAGGTCCCGCTGCAGCACCTCCTTGACGTCGGTGCTGACCTGGGCGGCTTCACCGCCTTCCATTTTCGGCGTGCCTTCGAGATAGAGGATCCGCTCGATCAGCAGCTCGGCGTGACCGACCTCCTCCAGCGCTTCCTTCTTCTCGGTCTCGCCCAGCTTGGCGACACCCCAGCTCTTCAGGAGCTGGCTGTGCAGGAGATACTGGTTGTAGGCCGACTGTTCGTTGGCGAGCAGCTTGTTGAGATGCTGAACGACCTCGGAATTGCCTTTCATCGGGTCCTCCGCTCGAGAACTTAAGAGAAGTCAAGAGTTGGGGTTGGCGCCCCTGTCGTCAAGGCCGAACGATTCTGGCTCAGCGCTTCGAGCGCCGTCAGGTGAAGCTGGCGTTTCCCGTCATCGCGAGCGCGCCCGCTCTGTTGGCGATCCACAACTCGATCGTGGCAGTGTCCCGCGGCCGGCCGTTCACGCTGAAGGGTTCCGTATCGATCACCGGGCGCCGGCCCCGGAATTCGAACCCCGTAAGCCGACGGGCCGGCCAGGCGCTTGCGGCGAGGTCGACCATCAGGGTCGCGAGCAGTGGTCCATGCACCACGAGGCCGGGATACCCCTCGACCGTGGTCGCATAGTCGCGATCGTAGTGGATCCGATGGCCGTTGAAGGTCAGCGCGGAGTAGCGGAACAGCAGGACGGGATCGACGACCTGGCGCTCCGAGAACGCCGGATCGGCCGGCGCCGGCTCAGCCGGCCGCTCGGCCGCCGGTCGGCCGGTGTCCTCGCGATAGACGATGTCGTGCTCATCGACGACCGCCAGCCCGTCGCGAGCGGTGATCGCGTGGCGCACGGTGACGAAGGCGAGATGCCCGCTGCGGCCGGATTTCAGGCGGATATCGGCGATCGTGGAGCAGCGCGCGATCGGCTCGCCGATCCGCAGCGGCCGGTGGAACTGTAGCCGGCTGCCGGCCCACATCCGCCGCGCCGGTCCGAGCGGCGGCAGGAAACGGCCGAGCGCCGGGTGGCCGTCGCGGCCGAGCCCGGAGCGAGGTGCAATATCCCAGAAGAACAGCCAGTGCCAGAGCGGCGGCAGCGCGTCGCCCTCGTCGAGCGGCCCGGCCGGCCGCTCGAGCGTCGCCTGCATCGCCCGCACCTGCTCCAGGCCGACATGATCCTCGGCCTGCTCGGTGCGGCCGAGCCAGGGTTGCACGCGGGCGAGGTCGGTCTCCATCGCAGCCTCTCCTTTGGCTCAGTTCACAGCCGGTTCCCGGACAAGGGGTGTTCTATCCCGAATCGATTGCAGGAGGCGCCCGAGTTGCTCCCGATGCGAGAAAGGGACGGTCATGGCGAAACGGTTGGTCGTGTGTCTCGACGGCACCTGGAACAGTCCGGATCAGGGCGCGAACCCCACGAACGTTGTCAAGATCATGGAGGCGATCCCGCCCGTCGATGCATGGGGAACACGCCAGATCACATTCTACGACGCCGGCATCGGCGCCGACAGCGGCGAGATCGACCGGCTGATCGACGGCGCGACCGGCCGCGGCCTCGAGCAGAACGTCCGCGACGGTTACCGCTTTCTCGCCCAGAACTGGCAACAGGATGACGAGATCTATCTGTTCGGGTTCTCACGCGGTGCCTTCACCGCCCGCAGCCTGTGCGGGTTCCTGAGTGCCTGCGGCCTGCTCGAGCGGCGCGCGCTGCACCGTCTGCTCGAGGCCTGGGACCTCTACCGGCAGCCGAAGGCGGAGCGCGATCCTGAGCGGCTCGCTGGGCTGCGCTCGGCGTCGCGGTGCAACGTGCGCGTCAAGTGCATCGGGGTCTGGGACACGGTCGGGGCGCTGGGTGTCCCGGTCGAGTTCCTGCACGTCTTCAATCGGGAACACGCGTTCCACGACACCGAGCTCTGCGAGCTGGTCGAGTGCGCCCTACACGCCGTCGCCATCGACGAGCAGCGCAGCTCGTTCGGTCCAACCCTCTGGCAAAAGCGCAAGGGCAAGCCCCTCAGGCAGCGAGCGGTCGAGCAGGTCTGGTTTCCGGGCGTGCACTCGAACGTCGGCGGCAGCTACCCGGATGCGCGCCTGTCCGATCTCGCGCTGCACTGGATGATCCGGCGCGTTCAGGCGCACACCAATCTCGCCTTCGACGAGAGCTGCATCGCCGATCGGGTCAAGCCGAGCCCGCTCGGCGAAATCTACGACTCCTGCAGCATCGCCTATGCCAGCAGCGAGGTCTATCCTTACCAACGGCTGATCGGACAGCAGCCGGTCGGCGGATCGATCCTGCGCCAGCTGCTACCGCGCACCAATCGCCCGGACGAGGGCTGCGAGTTCGTCAACGAGATGGTCCACTGGAGCGCGATCGAGCGCTTCGGCAAGGTCGCCCGGGAGAACGGCGAGCTGCAGCGTTATCGTCCCGAGAACCTGGCCGCGGCGCTCGGTAAGGTCCCGGTCGCCGACGAGCGCATCGCGGATCGGCCGGCCCGGGCTGCCTGAGCCCCCCTTGCTGGCCACTTGCCGAGGCCCGAGGAGCTAATCCCCGCTCACCAGCGCGATGATCCGGTTCGCAGTCTGACGGATGGTGTCCTCGAGGGCCCGCCTCTGACGCGGATCGCGCAGCTTGGGCAGTCGGATCTGAATGACGTACTCGTCGTTGTCTGCGGCCTCGGGTGCCGTCGGCTGGCCGCCCTTGGGATGCGCGACCCGATAGGCGGCGAGGAAGCTCGCCCGCTCGTCAGGCGAGAAGTGGCAGATGTCAAAGATCGTGCCGAGGTGGCGCGCCGGGACCGTCCCCGGATAAGCGGGGTTGGTGATCTGGGAGACGAAGCTCTTGTGCTTGCCTAGTGCCAGCGCGATCTTCTGGCGCATGCCCGACGGGCGGCGGTCGACGTAGGCCTGCAGCAGCCGCTTGTAGGCGGCGATCGCCTCCTCGCGGGAGGGCTCGCGCGTGGCCTGCTCATTCACGCGCCACGGGTCCGGATCGCGGCCTCGCCGGACGAGCCGGGGCGCCAGGCGGCAATCGCCGCCTTGATGGCGCCGATCGATGCCGGCGCGACCGACAGACGGCGCAATCCGGTGTCGAGCAGGAGGCCGATCTGCGCCGGCTCCGAGGCCATCTCGCCGCAGAGGCTGACCTCCCGGCCCTGCGCGGCCGCGACCGCCACGACCCGCCCGATCAGCTCGAGCACGGCCGGGTTGCGCGGATCGTAGAGCGCCGCGACGCTCGAATTGTCGCGATCCGCCGCCATCACGTACTGGATCAGATCGTTGCTGCCGATCGAATAGAAGTCGGCCTCGAAGCGCGCGATGTCGAGCGCCGCCGCGGGCACCTCGACCATCATGCCGAGCGCGGGCCTGGCGGCCTCGACACCAGCCGCCCGCAGGTCGCTCAGCACCTCCTCGAACAGGCCGCGGAAGGCGGCGAACTCGCCCGGCTCGCTGACCATCGGCGCCATGACCTTGAGCCGGCCGAGGGTGGCCGCGCGAGCGAGCGCGCGCAGCTGGACGCGAAAGACGTCGGGGCGGGCGAGCGAGAGGCGAAGGCCGCGCAACCCGAGGAACGGGTTGCTCTCGCCCTCGGGCGTGAGCCCGGCGATCGGCTTGTCGCCGCCGGCATCGAGGGTGCGGATCACGACCGGCCGGCCGCCGGCCCAGCCGAGGATGTCGCGGTAGGCGCGATACTGCCGCTCCTCGTCGGGCAGCTGCCCAACGCGAAACAGGAACTCGGTCCGGGTCAGGCCGATGCCGTCGCAATGGGCGGGATCGAGCCCGCGGAGGAGCGCGGGGTCGTCCGCGTTGACGTCGAGCCAGACGCGCTCGCCGCTCGCGGTGATCGCTGGCTGGTCGAGCAGGCGGGTGTGCGCGGCGGCCGAGCGTGCGCTCCGGCGAAGCCGCGCGGTGGTCTCGGCCACGGTGCCGGGTCCGGGGTCCAGGATCAGGCGCCCGCCCTCGCCGTCGAGCACCGCGAGCGCGCCGTCGCGCAGATGATCGAACCGCTCGCCGAGGCTCACGATCAACGGCGTGCCGCGGGCGCGGGCCAGCAGAGCGACGTGGCCGCGCGGGCTACCGCCGCGAAGCGCGGCGCCGAGGTAGCGGCGCCAGTCGGTCTCGAGAAAGCGGGAGGGCGTCAGATCGTCCGCGGCATAGATCGCGGCTTCGGCGGTCCGATCGCCGGTGTCCTTGGAGGTCGGGCAGAGCACATCCAGCACCCGATCCCTGAGG
>JBKPDM010000405.1:0-7313 GCA_046727895.1 Pseudomonadota bacterium
GGCTACGCCATCCGGGCGACCATGCAGAACCGGACCGCCGCGCAGGTCGTGGGCGTCAACGTCGGCAGGATCTCCAGGTTGGTCTTCGGTATCGGCATGGCCTTAGCGGGTGCTTCGGGCTCGATGATGTCGTTCCTGTTCACCTTCTACCCGGGCAAGCACTGGGAGTGGATCGCGATTCTCCTCTCGCTCGTGGTTCTGGGTGGGATGGGCAGCCTGCTCGGCGCGCTCATCGGGGCACTCGTCCTGGCGGTCGCATCCGCCTACGTCAGCTCGTTCTTCGGTCCGACCTGGTCGCCGGTGACCTTCTATCTCGCCCTGTTCATGATCCTCCTGATCCGACCGCAGGGGCTCCTCGGCAAGAAGCCGGAGCTCTGAATGCCGTCTTCCGCCGAAATCCTGACCGCCAAAGAGGGCGGGGGGGCAGCCTCTTCCGGCAGCAAGGTTCTGCTCATCGGGCTGCTCCTCGCCGGGTCGGCCGGGTTTCCTCTTTTCCATCTATACTATGGTGGGCTGAACTACTGGCTGCACATGCTTTTGTTCATCTATATGAACATTGCCATGGCTGCCAGCTGGAACATTATCGGTGGCTACGCCGGATACACTTCACTTGGTCACAACGTCTTCCTGGCGGTCGGCGGCTATTTTTCCGGTATACTTTTCGCTTATTTCGGCATCTCGCCGTTCCTGACGACGCCGCTGGCGGGGCTGGCGGCGATGGCGGTCGGCTTTGCGGTCGGGATGATTACGCTGCGCACCGGCGGGCCGACGTTCATCATCTCGACCATTGCCCTGGTCCTGCTGACCAAGATCGCTTTGGACAACTGGAGCTATATCGGGGGCTCCAACGGCATGAGCCTGCCTCTGGTGGCACTGCCGGTGGAGCTGGTGAAGCTGCCGTTCTATTACGGCATGCTGATCATCGCCATCGGCGCGGTCTATCTTTCGTACCGGATTCGGCGCTCCAAATTCGGCCTGGGACTGCGCGCCATCTCCCAGGACGAGACCAAAGCGGAAGTGGCTGGAATCCCAACCGCGTTCTACAAGATCCTGGCGTTCGCCCTGAGCGGCCTGTTCGTGGGCATGGCCGGCGCGCTCTGGGGCTACTACCTGACCTTCCTGCGGCCGACGATCTTCCTCAGCCTTCTGCTCGGTGCCCGGTTCGTGCTGATGACGATCCTGGGCGGACGGGGCACGGTTGCCGGCCCGGTGGTCGGCGCGGTCGTCTTCATCGCGGCCAACGAGTTCTTCGTCTCGAAATTCGGCGCCTCGGAGCTGAACATCGCCGCAACCGGCCTTCTGCTGATCCTGGCACTGCTGTTCTTTCCCGACGGGATCGTCGGCACGCTGAAGCAGAGGGGCAGACTGCCCAGAGCTCTCGACTGGGACTGATGGCGGACGCCGAGGGTTGGGACCTGCGCCGCCTGGTCCGCGCTCGGGCGCCGTTACAGTCCCTTGCCGCCGCGCGCGATCGCGACCACGCCCGCGCGGCTCACCTCGACGAGGCCAAGGGGCTCCATCAGGTTGATGAAGGCGTCCAGCTCCTCCGAGGAGCCGGTGATCTCGAACACGAAGCAGCCGATCGCGCTGTCGATCAGCCGCGCGTGCATGACATCGGCGATCCGCAGCGCCTGGACCAGCGGCTCGCGCTCGCCCGCCACCTTGACCAGGGCGAGTTCGCGCTCGAGGTGCGGCCCTTCGACCGTGAGATCGGCGACCTTGTGCACCGGCACCAGCTTCTCGAGCAGCGCCTTGATCTGCTCGATCACCTGGGCCGTGCCGCGGGTGACGATGTTGATCCGCGAGCGCCCCTGGACGCGATCGACCTCGGCGACGGTCAGGCTGTCGATGTTGTAGCCGCGGCCCGAGAACAGGCCGATCACGCGCGCGAGCACGCCCGGCTCGTTGTCGACCAGCACGGCGATCGTGCGGCGCTGCTCCGGCTCGCTCATACCGCTCATCCGATCCGCCGGAGACCGCCCATCAGCACGACCCGCGTCAACGCCCCCGGCACGCCCGGTCAGCGTCTGGAGCGTCCGGGCCGACCGGTGGCCGCGGGCCAGCCGGTCAGACGAGGACCATGCCCTCCTCGGAGTCCTGCACCGGCGTCTCGTCCGCGGGCGAGAGCTTGATCTCGTTGTGCGCAGCACCACCGGGAATCATGGGATAGACGTTCTCCGCGCGATCGACCACCATGTCGCAGATCACCGGCTTCGGGGTGTCGATCATCGCCTTGATCACCTCGTCGACCTCATCGACCGTCGTGGCGCGCAGGCCGACCGCGCCGAAGGCCTCGGCCAGCTTCACGAAATCGGGCAGGCTGTCCATGTAGCTCTCGCTGTAGCGGTTGCCGTGGAAGAACTCCTGCCACTGACGGACCATCCCCATATAGCTGTTGTTGAGAATGAACGACTTCACCGGCAGCCGGTACTGCATGATGGTCGACATCTCCTGCATGTTCATGACCCAGGAGGCCTCGCCCGCGATGTCGATGACCAGGGCGTCCGGGTGAGCGACCTGCACGCCCATCGCGGCGGGCAGGCCGTAGCCCATGGTGCCGAGCCCGCCCGAGGTCAGCCAATGCCGGGGCTTCTCGAACTTGTAGTGCTGGGCCGCCCACATCTGATGCTGACCGACCTCGGTGGTGACGAAGGTCTCGCGATCCCGGGTCAGCTCGTACAGCCGTTGGATCGCGTACTGCGGCTTGATGACCTTGCCGTTCTGCCGGTAGCGCAGGCTGTCCTTGGCCTGCCACTTCTTGATCTGGTCCCACCACGGAGCGAGCCTCGCCGGGTCGGCCTGGTTGCTCTTGGCGCGCCAGCCTTCGAGCAGGGCACGGACGGCCCGCCCCGCGTCGCCGACGATCGCGATGTCGACCGGCACGTTCTTGTTGATCGACGAGGGATCGATGTCGATGTGGATCTTTTTCGATCCCGGCGAGAAGCTGTCCAGCCGCCCGGTGACCCGGTCGTCGAAGCGCGCCCCGACCGCGATCATCACGTCGCAGCCATGCATCGCCAGATTGGCCTCGTAGGTGCCGTGCATGCCGAGCATGCCGATGAACTGCGGATCGGACGCCGGGTAGGCGCCGAGCCCCATCAGCGTCAGCGTCACCGGAAAGCCGGTCGCGCGGATCAGCTCGGCGGCCAGCGCCGGGGCCACGCCACCGGAGTTGATCACACCACCGCCGACGTAGAAGATCGGGCGCCGGGCCTTGACCATCAGCTCGAGTGCCTGCGCGATCGGCTCCGGCGCCGGCTCGACCCGGGGGTTGTAAGTGCGATGGCGGATCTGCTCGCGGGCGACGTAGCGGGCCTCGCCCATCAGCACGTCCTTGGGCAGGTCGACCACGACCGGACCCGGCCGGCCGCTGCGCGCGACGTGGAACGCCTCGTGGATCGTGCGCGCCACATCGGCGCCCGACTTGACCAGGTAGTTGTGCTTGGTGCAGGGCCGTGTGATGCCGACCGTGTCGGCCTCCTGGAAAGCGTCATTGCCGATCATGTGGGTCGGCACCTGGCCGGTCAGGCAGACGACCGGCACGCTGTCCATCAGGGCGTCGGTCAGGCCGGTCACGGTATTGGTCGCGCCGGGGCCCGAAGTCACCAGGATCACGCCGACCCGGCCGGTGCTGCGGGCGTAGCCCTCGGCGGCGTGCACGGCGCCCTGCTCGTGCCGGACCAGAATGTGGCGGATCCGGTCCTGCTTGAAGATGGCGTCGTAGATCGGCAGCACCGCGCCGCCCGGGTAGCCGAATACCACCTCGACGCCCTGCTCTACGAGCGCCTGCAGCACGACCTCGGAACCGGTCATGGGCTGCTGCGGGACGTCCGCACGGGTCACGGAGGTGGCGTCCGACATGGATTCAGGCTCCTTGATCGATGCCTCGATGGCGATGCATGGGGTTCGCTGCCCCTTTGCTTGGCCGCTTTGCCCCCGTCAGGGGGTGGGTCGGAAACTATGCGGCAATGCCTCGCCGGTCAACAGCAGCCGCTCGAGCGCCGAGGGCGCCGGCATCGCCGCGGCATCGTCGCCGAAGCCGTGCAGCGGCCGCAGCTCGGGCAGCTGATGGCGGAAAAAGGTGAGCTGGCGCTTCGCGTAGCGGCGGCTCTGCAGGATCGCTCGCGCCAGCGCCTGCTCGAGACTGAGGCGCCCGTCCAGACAGGCGGAGAGCGCGGCCACGCCGAGCGCTTTGCGGAGCGGCAGATCGGCAGCCAGGCGATGCGCCGCGAGCGCCTCCAGCTCGGCGAGCGCGCCCGCGGCAACCATGGCCTGAAGCCGCTCTCCGATGCGCCGGTAGAGATCGGCGCGCGGCGGCAGAACGACAAACCCGATGGTCGGCTCGGGCAGCCGGACCCGCCGTGCGGGAAGGCGCTGCCATTCGCCAAGCGGGCGCCCGGTTGCCTCGAGCACCTCCCACGCCCGCATCAGCCGCTGGCGATCATTGACGCCGAGCCGGGCGCCGCTCGTCGGATCGCGCGTCGCCAGCTCGGCGTGAAATGCGGCTGCGCCGAGGTGCTCGAACAGCGCGCGCGTCGCGTGCCGGACCGGGTCGGGAATCGCGGGTACGGGTGCCAGGCCTTGCAGAAGAGACCGCAGATAGAGCCCGGTGCCGCCGACCACGATCGGGATCCACCCCCGCGTCAGGGCCTCGCCGATCGCGTCTTCGGCCAGCTCCAGCCAGAGCCCGGCCGAGGCTGGCCGATCCGCCGGCAGGATGCCGTACAGGCGATGGGGCACGCGGGCCTCGTCGGCCGGGTCGGGTCGGGCGGTCAGCAGCCGCAGCTCACGATACAGCTGCATGCTGTCGGCATTGATCACGACGCCGCCCAGCGCCTCGGCCAGGCGGAGCGCGAACGCCGACTTGCCGCTCGCGGTCGGGCCGCCGACGACGATCAGCCCGGCCATGCGCGGGGCGCGCTCTCTGCCCGATCGCTCGGGCCGGAGCCACGCCCATGTCCCACGTCGTCTGCCTGATCACGGCGCCCGAGCGGGCGGCGCTCGATCGCGGGCTGATGGCCGAGGTCGAGCCGCTGTTCCGCGCCCGGCCGCGCTGGCTGGCGGACGACGAAGCCTGCGAGTTCCCGGTCGAGGGCGCTCAGGTGGCGGCCCTGGCCGAGCGCGCCCGGACCGCCGTCGACGGCCGCGCGGTCGACGTCTGTACGGTTCCGGCGGCGGATCGGGTCAAGCGACTGCTGGTAAGCGACATGGACTCGACCATGATCACGGTCGAGTGCATCGACGAGCTGGCCGACATGCTCGGGATCAAGGCCGAGGTGGCCGCGATCACGCGGCGCGCGATGAACGGCGAGCTCGACTTTCGCTCTGCCCTCGAATCGAGGGTCGCCCTGCTCGAGGGGCTTCCGGTCAAGGTGTTCGAGGAGCTCTATCGCGAGCGCATCCGCCTGATGCCCGGAGCGCGGACGCTGGTGCAGACCATGCGCGCCCAGGGCGCGATCACCGCCTTGGTCTCGGGGGGCTTCTTCCCGTTCGTCGACCGCGTGCGCGATGCCATCGGCTTCGATCTGGCCGAGGCCAACCGGCTCGAGACCAGGCACGGCCGCCTGACCGGCCGGGTGCTCGAGCCGATCCGTAGCCCGGCCAGCAAGCTCGCGCTGCTGCAAGAACTCGCTCGTACCCACGCGCTCGCGCCCACGCAAACGCTGGCTGTCGGCGACGGCGCCAACGACCTGCCGATGCTGGCCGCGGCGGGCCTCGCGGTCGCCTATCGCGCCCACCCGAGGGTCAAGGCGGCGGTTTCGGTCGCCATCGACTTCGGCGACCTCACCGCGCTGCTCTACCTTCAAGGCATCGCCAGACGCGCGAGTTCGTCACCGCCTGAGGGTGCCGGCCTCGTGGCCGCCGGGCGCGGCGTCCGCTACTGCTGCGCGTCCGCCAGGCGCAGCGCCACGAACCGCAGATCGCCCTGCCGGTCGATCAGCAGCAGGACCGACTTCTTCTCGTCCTGGCGGGCCTGGTTGACCTTGGCCGCGACCTCGGGCGGCGAATTGACCTCCTCCTGGCCGACCTCGACGATCAGATCGCCAGGGCGCAGATCCTGGCCGGCCGGGCCGCCATTGGCGATTTCGACGATGACCACGCCGTGGGCATCCTGAGCGAGCTGGAAGCGGGTCTTCAGCTCGTCGGTGATCGACGAGACCGTGAGCCCGAGACTGGTGATCTCGGCCGAGCTTGGCGGGGGCGTATCCGCCTGGCTCTGCGACAACGCCGCCAGCTCCTCCTCCTCGGGCAGCTCGCCGAGCGTCACCTTGAGCGTCTTCTCCTCGCCGTGACGCCAGATGGCCACCTCGACCTCCTTGGCGATCGGCGTCTCGGCGACGATTCGCGGCAGGCCGCGCATCTTGTCGATCGTCTTGCCGTCGAACTGCAAGATCACGTCGCCGGCCTGGATCTTTGCCGCTTCGGCAGGGCCGCCGGGCGTGACGCTCGCCACCAGCGCACCGCTCGAGTGGCCGGGCGTGTGTTGGAGGCCGAGGCTCTCGGCGATCTCATCCGTGACGGTCTGGATGCGCACGCCGAGCCAGCCGCGCTTGACCCGACCGTCGGTCTTCAGCGACTCGATGACCGGCAGGGCGAGATTGGACGGAATTGCGAAGCCGATGCCGACATTGCCGCCGCTCGGCGAGAAGATCGCGGTGTTGATACCGATCACCTCGCCGTTCAGATTGAAGCTCGGTCCGCCCGAGTTGCCGCGGTTGATCGGCGCATCGAGCTGCAGGAAGTCATCGTACGGGCCGGCCCGAATGTCGCGCGAGCGGGCCGAGACGATGCCCGCGGTCACCGTGCTGCCGAGCCCGAACGGATTGCCGATCGCGATCACCCAGTCCCCGACCCGCACCGTGTCGCTGTCGGCGAATTTCACGGCCGGGAACGGATGATCTCCGTTGATCTTGAGCAGGGCGAGGTCGGTCTTCGTGTCGCGGCCAACCAGCTTCGCCTCGTAGGTCGAGTCATCGTTGAACACGACCGAGATCTCATCGGCTTCCGCAACGACGTGATTGTTGGTGACGACGTAGCCCGCCGGGTCGACCACGAACCCCGAGCCGAGCGACGCCTGGCGCCGCGGCGTGTCCTCGGGCGGTCGGTTGTGCTTGAAGAACTCGTGGAAGAAATCCTCGAACGGCGAGCCGGGCGGCGGTTCGGCAAACGGAAACTCAGACTGTTGGCCGCTCTTCACCGCTTTGCTGGTCGCGATGTTGACCACCGCCGGTCCGATCTTCTCGACAATGTCGGCGAAGCTGATCGGCGGCGGCCCCGCGTTGGCCTGCGACGGCAGGGCGAACGGCCCGAGG
>JBKPDM010000406.1:0-8200 GCA_046727895.1 Pseudomonadota bacterium
GCCCGTCTCCTATGCCTGAGGCTCGGCGCCAGCCGATCTGGCGCAACCCTCGACCACTGCATACCGGAGACGGGTCCCTTCAGCTCACAAGGCGAACATAGGGTCTAGAGCGAGCATCATCGCTGCCATCGGACGCGACGACGCACTTGCGGCCGCCGCGGCGCTAGAACCGCATGGAATCCGGACGACCAAGCGTGCGTCCATCTAGTAGTCGAAATCTGATGGGGTGGACGGCTCCCTCTTCGTTGCGGCCCCAGTGCCGCCGGTGGCACTTTGATGCCGATAGCGGGGCCGTCCACCCCATCAGATTTCGACCACTAGCCTGTTGTGAGTACGCTCTGTCATGGTGCTTTGCTCTTGCCCTGCTGCCGAAGTTTCCGAGACCTTAGCTCGCGAGCCCTTCCGCTCTGATCCGCACCTCGAGCGTGTCCTCCTCCTGTGCGTCGACCCGCTCGACGAGGAAGGTCGGCGCCGGCTCGGAGGACCCGATCATGCACAGGAGCGGTAGGACATATGGCCTATAGCCACATTACCGTCTTCGGAGGTTCGGGGTTCCTGGGTCGCCAGATCGTGAAGCGCCTGGCCGCCGACGGCGCTCGTGTGCGCGTCGCGGTGCGCCATCCCGAACGCGCATCGTTCCTCGAGCGGGGCGGCAGGGCCGGGCAGATCACCGCGGTTTACGCCGACGTGTGGGAGGAAGCGTCGGTGGGGGCGGCGGTGGATGGCTCCGAGGCCGTGATCAACATGGTCGGCCATTACCTCGAGCGGGGCAAGGCGACCTTCGAGACGACGCGCGGGCATGGCGCGATGCATGTCGCCCATGCCGCGGCAACAGCTGGAGTACAACGACTTGTTCATATCTCGGGCCTCGGCACCGATCCAAAATCCGGCTCACCCTATGCCCGTGCCCGAGGCATCGGCGAGCAGCTGGTCACAGAAGCTTTTCCCGCGGCCACCATCCTCCGCCCTGGCGTGATCTTTGGGCCCGAGGGCGGCTTCCTCAATCGCCTGGCGGCCCTGGCGCGCGTGCTGCCCGTCTTGCCGCTGTTCGGCACTGGCGAAACGAAGCTGCAGCCGGTCTTTGTGGGCGATGTCGCTGAAGCCGTCGCAAGGGCTTTGGCCACGCCCGCGACCATGGGCAGGCTCTACGAGCTGGGCGGTCCCCTGGTCTACGCCTACAAGGAGCTTGTGCAACTGGTACTTGCACGGATCGAACGCCAACGGTTGCTGATGCCGGTTCCATACTTCGTTTGGAAAGTACTGGCGGCTTTGATGGCGCCCTTGCCGAGTCGATCCATATCCCGGAACCAGGTCGAACTGATGCAACAAGATAACGTGGTGCGTGCCGACGCGTGGACTTTGGCCGATCTCGGCATCGCACCGACTTCGGTCGAAGCGATGTGGCCGTCGGATCCCGGCCAGCACTGCAGCGGTTCGGCCCCTTGCCCGTGAGCCGGTTCTGCAGTGCCGATGCGCCGGGGGGCGACGAGGCGTGGGTGAAGGTCAGCCGCATGCGGCGCGGAGGCGAGCGCGACTCCCGGCCCGGCGGCACTGCCTGCATGGCGGTCATCCACCTTCTCGGCGCGATCATCGGCACGTCCGTCGCCGTGTCCACGGTGGGGGCGTGCGAACCAGCCGGCTTTCCCGTCGCCATCGACGTCGGCCACGATCGCGACCGCCCCGGCGCCTTCTCAGCGCGAGGGGTGCCCGAGTTCGAGTTCAATCTGGCCCTCGGCCGCGAAGTCCTGGCGGCGCTGCTCGCGGGCGGTTTCAGCCGATCGCTCCTCATCGGCGAGAGCGGTTCGCCGATCGGGCTCCGGGAGCGGACGGCGATCGCGGAGCGTGCAGGTGCCCGCGTCTTCATCTCGATCCATCACGACAGCGTGCAGCCGAGGTATTTGGAGCGGTGGACCTTCGAGGGACGAGTGCAGGAGCGCACGACCCACGCGCGCGGCTTCTCGCTGTTCGTGTCGGCTGCCAACAGCTTCTTTGCGGCCTCGAAAGAACTCGCCCTCCTCATGGGATCGGAGCTGCGCGCCAGGGGCATGCGGCCCAGCGTGCACCATGCGGAGCCAATCGAGGGGGAGAACCGTGAGGTGATCGATCGGCTCAACGGTGTCTATCGCTTCGATGACCTCGTCGTCCTCCGCTCCGCCGCGATGCCGGCGGTTCTCCTGGAGGCCGGCGTCATCAAGCACCAGGAGGAGGAGCTGATCGTGGCGACCAAGGCCTTTCAGACGGATGTAGTGGGCGCGATCCGCCGCGCGGTCCAGCAGGCGTGCGCCCGAGGCCTTCCTGGCTAGCCGAGTGCCGGCTGTTGAACTCCGTCCGGACGCTCGCATCGGGCTGAATCGGTCGCTCTCCGGCATTCTCACCTGGTGCTGCAGCCCGAACGTTCCGTTAATCCTGGCTGGAGTAGAGAGATGCATTCTTCAGGTCGCGCGCTGATGAGAGACAATGATGCCGGCTCCCAAGATGGCACGCCGATCTCGGCCACAGGATGTCGATCGCTATGTCGGCGCTCGGATGCGCGAGCGCCGGATCATGCTCGGCCTGACCCAGCAGCAGATGGCCGAGCTGATCGGCGTCACCTATCAGCAGGCGCACAAGTACGAGAAGGGCATCAACCGTGTGGCCGCCGGTCGGTTGTACAGTATTGCCCAGGGGCTGGGAGTCGAAATCGGCTATTTCTATGAGGGATTGCAGGTCGGCGGCGGTTTTGTGCCGCCCCCCGGCCGGCGGATGCTCCTGGACCTCGCCCGTAACTTCCTGCACATTCCGAACCCAAGGCATCGGGAAGCTGTGGCAGCGTTCGCCCGAGCGCTTGCCGATAGTAACGACGGAGGCCAGCGAGCCGCGTAGCTCGCACGGGCTCATAGATAGCGGAGCGCGCAAACCACCTTCAGCAGAACTGCTCGCGCTGCTCCTCCCAGCTCGTTGTCAGCGGCCGCTCCAATTGCTCCAGCATGAGCGCCTGATCCGACCGCCCTTCACAGATCGTCTCGACGATGTCGGGTGCCAGCAGCGCCAACCGCAGGATCCGGATTATGTAACTGTTCGAGATGTTCTCGGCGTCGCCGATCTCACTGACCGACGCATAGAGGCCCTCATCGAGCATCCGCTGCCACCGCCACGCGCGCGCGAGCGCCTTGACGAGCGTGCCGTCCGGTTGCGGCTTTGTCGCGGGCGCAAGCTCACTGCCGTCCGGCGCGACGATCCGTTTGCGGCCACCGCGGCGCTGGAACCGCATCGGTATCGACACTACCAGCGTGTTACCATCCAACCTTGCGCCAGCGCTCTGCGTCATGCCGCTTTCCTTTCGCCCTGCTGCCGCAACTCGCCGACCAGGCTGGCAATCCACTCGGCCCTGATCCGCACCTCGATCGCGTCCTCATTCACATCGACCCGCTCGACCAGGAGCTGGACGATCCGCGCCTGCTCGGTTGGGAACAGCTCGTTCCAGACTGTGGCAAACTCCGCAAGAAGGACCGTGACCTCGCGCTCGGTGATGGCGTCGTCCTCTCGCTTGGCGGCGGCCCAGGTCCGGGCGACCAACTCTGGTGCGACCAGCAGCTTCTGGACGTGGTCGAGCACTGCACCCTCAACATCGGCGGCCGACACGGTCGTGACCGGGCAGCTGTCGTAGCCGTCGGCGATCGCCTCGCGGGTGACGTAGTAGCGATAGATGCGGCCGCGCCGGCGGGTGTGGCTCGGCGACATCGGCCGGCCGTTCGGACCAAAGATCAGGCCCTTCAGGAGTGCGGGCACCTGCGCGCGGCTCGCGGCGCCCCGTCGGTGCGCCGGCTCGGCCATCACGCCGTGCGCCTTGTCCCAGGCGCGCTGGTCGATGATCGCGGCGTGCTCGCCGGGGTAAGCGACGCCCTTGTGCACCGCCTCGCCGAGGTAGACCTGGTTGGCCAGTACCTTGTAGACGGCGCCCCTGGTCCAGAGCTTGCCGCCGCGGGAGCTATCGGAGTTCGAGCGCCGCTTTGTCACCTCGCCGGCGGCGTTCAGCTCGCGGGCAACGGTGAGCGCCGAGCCGGTCTTGGCGAAGCGGTCGAAGATTCGGCGCACGATCGCCGCCTCGCGCTCGACGACCACCAGCCGCTGGTTCTCGACCTTGTAGCCGAGCGGCGGCCAGCCGCCCATCCATATGCCCTTCTTGCGCGAGGCTGCGAACTTGTCGCGGATGCGCTCGCCGGCGAGCTCGCGCTCGAACTGGGCGAACGAGAGCAGGATGTTGAGCGTCAGCCGGCCCATCGAGGTCGTGGTGCAGAACGCTTGCGTCACCGAGACGAAGGTGACGCTGTTTCGCTCGAACACGTCGACCAGCTTGGCGAAATCGGTGAGCGAGCGACTGAGACGATCGATCTTATAGCAGACGACCGTGTCGACCTTGCCAGCCTCGATATCGCGGATCAACCGCTGCAGCGCCGGGCGCTCCAACGTGCCGCCGCTGCACCCGCCATCGTCGTAGCGGTCATCGAGGGCGAGCCAGCCCTCATGGCGCTGGCTGTCGATGTAGGCATCGCAGGCCTCGCGCTGGGCGTCGAGGCTGTTGAAGGTCTGCTCCTGGCCCTTCTCAGAGCTTTCCGAGTATAGACCGCGCAGCGGACCTTGCGCTTGATCTCGGCCCGGCTCATGCGCCGCTCCCCGTCTTGCGCAGGCCGAAGAACAGCGGCCCTGACCACTGGGGTGCCGGTGATCGCGCGCGCCGCCGCGCTCAGGCTCTTGTACCGCCGACCCTCCCACTCGAAGCCGTCGGCGAGCACCGCGACCTTGTGCTCGACGCCGCGCCACTCACGGATGAGCTGTGTACCGACCACGGGCCGGTCGACCACGCGCTGCCGGGCGGCCTTCGGGTCGAGCGCGTCGGCCAGCGCGTCGAGCTTGGCCCGCGCCGCAGGCTTGAGCCCGCCGTATGCCAGCTCCTGGATTCGGTAAGCGAGTCTGCAGATGAGGTAGTTGCGACTGAACCCGGGGGGCTCCTTGTCGAACAGCTCCCGCCACATCTGCTTCAGCTCGGGCGTGGGCTTCTTGGGCAGGGCCGCCACCTGCGCGGCGATGCTGTTGGTCATGCGTGCCGCCTCCGTTGACCTATAGACGCGACATGACCGCTTCGCCTGGGCGAGAAGTCGACGGAAACCTGCTCCGCGGTGCTGCTCCGGGGAGCGCGCAGGCGTGCGCGGAGCCGTAGGATGCCGATCGCCAGAAGCTCGGCGATCTCGTCGAGGCGCTCGGCCGGGGTCATAGGGACAGAGCGGAAGCCGCTCGGCATGGCAGGCAATCGAAAAGGCGGTTCGAGACTGTCCACTGCCTGCCAAAGTAGCATCGTATCAGAATAAATCCAGCAGTAACAAGCAGTTAACGAAGTACAGCGAAAACAAAAGTAGTTCCGGTTGTTATTTCGTAACTGCGGTGGGTGTTCCTGATACCTACTTCGCCCTCGGCAACGGCCATCGCCACCCTGAATTTCGCCACTTCAATCGTTGCTGGGAACCAACCGCGGGCCGTCAGGGGGGGCCGCAGCGAGCTTCTCGCGGGGGATGGCCATAGTGGCGAAGCGCCGCTTGTCAGACGGGACCTGATCGTGGATGGCTTCGACCGTGATTTGGACGGTTGCGCTACCGACGGCGACGTCGACCTCGATCGCTGCGTCTCCGAAATCCACCTCATGGCGGCGCCCATTGCGGCCACGAATGATCGCGAAGCTCACTTTAGTCCCTCCCTTGGCCTTGGAATCTCTAGCCTCTCTTTGAGCTTCGACCAGCGCCGGAGCGACTGGCCGCCTCGGACCGCAGTTCCGATTGCCCTACGCTGTCCGACGATCACCACGAGGTGCCTGCCCCGGGTCACGCCCGTGTAGAGAAGATTGCGCCGGAGCATGGGTAGTGCTGCGTGGTCAGCGGGATCACCACGGCGGGGTACTCTGAGCCCTGCGACTTGTGAATCGTGGTCGCATAGGCGAGCACCAGCTCGTCGAGTTCACCGAAACCATAGGCTATCTCGCGCCCATCGAACTCGACCAGCACCTCGCCGGCTTCAGAGTCGACCGCGCGGACGAAGCCAAGGTCGCCGTTGTAGACGTCCTTGGCCGGTGCCGAAGGTCCAGCCGAAGCGCTGGATGGCGCCGTCGTCAGGCTGGTTGAGGACCTGCTGCAACTCGAGGTTCAGCGACCTGGCGCCAAGGCCGCCACGGTTCATCGGGCACAAGACCTGGATGTCGCGAACCGGGTCGAGGTTGAACCGCGCCGGGATTCGCTCTCTCACGATCTCGACGATCTTGGCGACGCCATCCTCGGGATCGCGGCAGGACACGAAATGGAAATCGCTCTCGGAGTCCCGCGCCCAGTCGGGCATCCGCCCCTCGTTGATGCGATGGGCGTTGGCGATGATTCGGCTCTCGGCCGCCTGCCGGAAGATCTCGGTCAGCCGCACGACCGGCACCGCACCCGATCCGATGATGTCGACGAGCACTTGGCCGGGTCCGACCGACGGCAGCTGGTCGACATCGCCGACTAGGATCAGCGCCGCGCGATCGGGCACCGCCCGCATGAGCGCGTGCATCAATGGGACGTCGATCATCGACGTCTCGTCGACCACGAGCAGGTCGCACGACAGTGGTTTCTCCTCATTCCTCTTGAAGCTGCCCGTCCTTGGATCGACCTCCAGCAGACGGCTCGTCTTCGCCTCCCGGCCGGTGCTCTCACTGAGCCGCTTGGCGGCGCGTCCGGTTGGAGCCGCCAGGGCGATCTCGACATCCTTCGCGGCGAGCAATCTGAGGATCGAGTTAATCAGGGTGGTCTTGCCGACGCCGGGGCCGCCGGTGATCGCCACGACCTTAGAGACGAGGGCCAACCGCAGCGCCGTGCGCTGGCTCTCGGCGAGCGTGATCCCGGCCCTGGCCTCGACCCATGGGAGCGCTTTCGCCGGATCGACGTGCGGCCAGGGAAGGACACCGTGCTGAAGGGTTCGGATGCGGCCCGCGATGGCGCGCTCGGATCGATGGAGGCCGGCCAGGAAAATGCAGCTCCGGCCGTCGACCTCGTCCGCGATCACATCGCCGGCCTCCAGCTCGAGGCTCAATGCCTCCTCGACGATCGAGGCCGGGATCTCCAGGAGCTGCTCGGCCATGGGCACCAGCTCGTCGAGCGGCATCCCGCAATGGCCGTCGTCCATCGCCTCGGTCAGGATGAAGCCGATGCCGGCGCGCGCCCGGATCTTCGCGGTCTTCTCGATGCCGAGCCTGGCGGCGATGGTGTCGGCCGTCTTGAAGCCGATCCCGCGCACGTCGCGGGCAAGGCGGTAGGGGTTCTCCGAGAGCACCTGGATGGCGTCGGCGCCGTAGGTCTTGAAGATCCGCACCGAGCGCGACGTGCTGACGCCGTGCGAGTGCAGGAAGATCATGATCTCGCGAATGACCTTCTGATCAGCCCAGCCAGCGACGATTCGTTCGGCACGCTTGGGGCCGATGCCCTCGACCTCGCGGAGCCGCTCAGGCTGCTGCTCGATGACGTCGAAGACCGTCTCGCCAAACGCCCGCACCAGCCGCTTGCCGTAGACCGAACCGATCCCACGGATCATGCCGGAGCCGAGGTACTTCTCGATGCCCTCCACCGTGGTGGGCGGCGCCGCACGCAGAAAGCTCGTTTTGAACTGAGGTCCGTGGGTGCGGTCGTTGGTCCATGTGCCGGTGGCCTGAACGAACTCGCCGGCGCTGATCGTCGGCGCGTGACCGACCACCGTCACCAAGTCGCGCTGGCCCCTCGCCTTAATGCGCAGGACGCAAAAGCCGTTGTCGGGGTTGTGAAAGGTGACCCGCTCGACGAGAGCCGAGATGTTTTCCCGGTCGCCTGAAGCGTCGGATGCTGCTCGCTGCGCCCGACGGCCGCTATGATTGGCTCGATCGAGGCTTGTTCCAGACGTGCTCATGCAAGGCCGAGGCCACCCTGATTCTGCCCCTTTTCGGACGGTATCATCCGGTCGCCCTGGTCGCCAGCCGCAGTGTGGAGCTCGCCAGTTTCGATGGGTTCGTCCACATCGCTCTTATCTGACATCCCCTCGCTGGACTTGGTCTCCTGACAAGATGCCTGTGTGAGGGCTGACGGGGAGGACGACCCGCTCAGCTCGCACCGGGAGACGATGCTAAGCCGATGCGACAAGCCAGGCTATGCTGCTCGCCTGCGACGGTCACCAGCCC
>JBKPDM010000407.1:0-2152 GCA_046727895.1 Pseudomonadota bacterium
CCGAGCTGAAGGGCAATGGCCGAGACGGACAGGCCCTGCCGATGCAGATCCAAGATCATGACGACTTCCCCAAGCTTGATCACCGTCCCGTCCCCTCCCGCGAGGGGGCAGCATCGATGATCGGTCCGCCGCCCGACCCTCACCGCGAGCCTGGGGAAAATTCAAACGGCACTTCTGGGGAAGATCACTCCGGTATCAACAATGGAGCCCGCGGTGCTCCTCGGCTACCGGCTCGCGCCGGACATGTTTCCGCTCGTCAGCCAGGTCCAGATCGCGACCGATCACGCCAAGGGCTGCTGCGCGCGGCTCGCCGGCGTCGAGATGCCGAAATATCCCGACGACGAGACCACCTTTGCGGAGCTCAAGGCGCGCATCGCGAAGACCGTCGCCTTCGTCCAGGGCTTCAAGGCGAGCGACATCGACGGCTCCGAGGAGCGCGACATCGTGATCACCGCGGGCAGCCGGGAGTTGCGCTTCCGGGGTCAGCAGTACCTCGTGCTGCCCAACTTCTACTTCCACGTCACCGCCGCCTACGCCACTCTCCGCCACTGCGGCCTCGCGATCGGCAAGCGCGACTTCCTGGGCGCGACTTAGTGCGCTCGGCGGCGCGATGAAATGGTCGCCGGATTTGCTCCGACGCAGCCTTCCTTCAGCACGAGCACCTTGTCGGCGGTGCGGAGCGCGCTCGGTCGA
Source organism: Pseudomonadota bacterium (assembly GCA_046727895.1). GTDB lineage: Bacteria > Pseudomonadota > Alphaproteobacteria > Geminicoccales > Geminicoccaceae > DATAOG01. The sequence goes on from JBKPDM010000407.1 coordinate 694, forward strand.
TGGGCCACGATCAGAATCGTGCGCCCCCGCTCCTTGAGCTTGACCAACGAGGCGTGGAGCACCTGTTCGCCAGCGTGGTCGAGGTTTGCGTTGGGCTCGTCCAGGACGATCAGGGCTGCCTCTCCAAACAGCGCCCGGGCGAGCCCACCGAAAAGCTACCGCGCGCGCCCGCACGAGCCGTGCTCTCGCCGCCAATCCCAGGGAGCTGTGAACGAGCCCGCCCACACGCCGCGCTTGGCAGCGGAGGCTGCCCGCGCCGCGGCTGCGATCTATGGCCTCGATCGCTTCGAAGAGCGCCATTGGCGGCAGATGGAGGAGGCGCTGGCGCTGACGATGGAAGCGGGATGATGAGCAGCCTTCATCGGCGCGACCGTCCGTCTGCTCGCCTGGCAGGTGATCCACGGCCACTACATGGCTCGGTAGGCGTGCTCAATCCAAGCAGCATCGACTTTCAGGGCGAGCTGCTGTCAGAGGCGACCTCGTTGTCTGGATCGGCTATGCTCGCTCGTCTTTGAGACATGGCCGAGCGTCGCCACGACAGTGCGGCCCCGGCAGGCTGAGACAAGAACGATGGGGGTTGAACATGGGCAAGTATGTCGATGGCTTCGTGGTTCCCGTGCCGAGGGCTAATCTCGAGGCGTACCGCCGCATGGCGGAAGACGCGGGCAAGGTCTGGCGTGAGTACGGTGCCCTGGCGTTTACGGAATGCGTCGCTGACGACGTGAAGCCAGGCGAGGTCACATCGTTCCCTCAGAGCGTGAAGCTCGAACCGGATGAGACGGTGGTGTTCGCATGGATTGTGTACGAGTCGCGTGAGCATCGCGATCGCGTCAACGAGCAGGTCATGAAGGATCCCCGAATCGCCAAGATGGACCCTAAGTCTATGCCGTTCGATGGCAAGCGCATGTTCTGGGGCGGGTTTGAGGTGCTCGTCGAGGTCTGAGCCCCGGCCGCCGGTCGGCTCCCGGCCGCGGCCAATCCGCCTTACCACGCGCGCACCGGCCCGGTGTCGACGTGCACGAATTGGGACTCCGGATAGTAGCCGACGCCGCCACGGGCGAGCGAGATTGCGGCCTGGCGGATCTGCCCAAGCGGCCGGCCGGGCAGCCGGATGTCGATCGCCATGCCGCGCAGGTGATAGCTGTTTTTCGCGACCTTCTTGCTCCGCGCCGCCAGCATGGCGTTGGTCGCCGGGCAGCGGTAGCCGGAGATCACGTTGAGCGGGCGATCGTAGTCCATCACCCGCCTGAGCTGGTCCAGCAGATCGAGCAGCTCGGGGTCGATCGAATGGACGTCGCCGGTGCGGAAATCGCGCAGAACGTAGTCGATCTCGCTCAGGCTGGCGGGTAGATAGCGGCCGTTCTCCCAATAGGTCGCTGCCAGCGTTTCGTTGGTGTGAATGTTGTAGAAGCGCAGTTGGCGCGTCGCTCGCGGCGGCCGGCTTCGCCGCCAGCAACAT
>JBKPDM010000408.1:0-12687 GCA_046727895.1 Pseudomonadota bacterium
GTCTGGTTCCGCACGACAGGCCGCCGCGACGAAGGGTGGCCAGGCCGAACGTCGCCAGCTGACCGTGTTGTTCTGCGACCTGGTCGGCTCGACCGAGCTCGCGGCGAGACTCGATCCCGAAGATCTCCGCGCGGTGATCACTGCCTATCAGGCCTGCTGCCGGGACGCGGTCGAGCGCTTCGAGGGTCACATCGCCAAATATATGGGCGACGGCGTGCTCGCCTATTTCGGCTATCCGAGCGCCAATGAAGGTGATCCCGAGCGCGCGGTCCGCGCCGGGCTGTCTCTGGTCGACGCGGTGCGCAAGCTGGCGCCCGGTCCCGATCGCCCGCTCGAGGCCCGGGTTGGCATCGCGACCGGCCTGGTGGTGGTCGGCGACCTGATCGGCGCCGGCGCCGCCAAGGAGGAGGCCGTGGTCGGCGAAACGCCCAATCTCGCCGCCAGGCTGCAGGCGCTGGCCGAGCCGGGCAGCGTCGTGATCAGCCCGCGCACCCGGCGCTTGATCGGCGCGCTGTTCGACTGCGTCGATCTGGGCGAGCACCGGATCAGGGGCCTCGCCGAGCCGGTCCAGGTCGCGCGCGTGCTCGCCCCGCGCAGCGTCGATCGCTTCGAAGCGCTGCGCGCGAGCGGGCTGACCCCCCTGGTCGGCCGCGATCAGGAAATCGCGCTGCTGCTCGAGCGCTGGCAGCAGGCGTCCGAGGGCGAGGGCAGTGTCGTGGTCCTCTCGGGCGAGCCGGGGATCGGCAAGTCGCGCATCGTCATGGAGCTGCAGGAGCGTCTCGCCGAGGGCCGGCCTTTCGTCCTCCGCTGCCATTGCCTGCCCCATTACCGGGCGAGCGCCCTGCAGGTGGTGATCGACGAGCTGGAACGGGCCGCCGGGATCCACCGCGACGACAGCGCCGCGCTCAAGCGCGAGAAGCTCGAGCGCCACCTCGCGGGGCTCGGCCCAGGCGGGCAGGCCCTCACGCCGGTGCTGGCCGAGCTCCTGGCGATTCCGGCCGGCGAGCACGCGCCGGCGCTGCGCCTGCCGCCGCAGCGGCGCAAGGCCAGGATCCTCGAGGCACTGCTCACGCGGGTGCGCGAGCTGGCGGCGCGCGAGCCGTTGCTGATCGTGTTCGAAGACGTGCACTGGATCGACCCGACCTCGCGCGAGTTCCTGGAGCAGGTCGTCGACAGCACGCATCAATGGCAGACCCTCGTGGTCATCACCCAGAGATCGGACGACGAGCCGCTCCGGTTCGGGCGGGCCAACGTCACCGCACTCAGGCTCAGCCGGCTCAGCCGGCGCCAGGCCGCGGCGATGATCGGGCACATGACCGCCGCCAAGGCGCTGCCGGCGGAGGTGCTGGCGCAGATCGTCGAGCAAACCGACGGCGTGCCGCTGTTCATCGAGGAGCTGACCAAGACGGTGCTCGAGTCGGATCGCCTGACCGATCGCGGTGATCGCTACGAGCTTGCGGGCCCGCTCAGCGGTCTCGCCATACCCGAATCGCTCCAGGGCTCGCTCACCGCGCGGCTCGACCGCCTCGGCCGGGCCAAGGAGGTCGCCCAGGTGGCCGCAGTGATCGGCCGCGAGTTCTCCTACGAGGTTCTGGCGTCGGTTGCCCCTTTGCCGGAGGCCGATCTGCGGGCCGCGCTCGCCCGGCTGGTCGATACCGAGCTGGTTTTCCGCCGCGGCGAGCCGCCCGACGCGATGTACACTTTCAAGCACGCGCTGGTGCAGGAGACCGCCTACAACGCGGTCCTGCGCGAGCGCCGTGAGGAGCTGCACGCGCGCATCGCCCGCACCCTGGCGGCCGATTTTCCGGCGGTTTTGGAGAACAACCCCGAGCTGATCGCCTATCACTGCACCGAGGCCGGTCTCGACGAGGAGGCGGTCGAGTTCTGGCGCGAGGCGGGCGAGCTGGCGATCTCGCGCTCGGCGTCCAACGAGGCCGTGGCCCATCTCACCAGCGCGCTCCGGGTTCTGGCCAAATTCCCCGAAAGCCGGCATCGCGACCGCACCGAGCTCGGCCTCCAGCTCAGCCTCGGCGGCGCTCTGATCGCGGCCAGGAGCTTCGCTGCGCCCGAGACCGGGCGGGCCTACGACCGGGCCTGGCAGCTCTGTCAGCAGCTCGGCGATGAGCCGCAGCGGATGCCGGTCCTGTTCGGTCGCTGGATCCATCATGTCGCGCGCGCCGAACTCGATCAGGGGCTGGCTGTAGCCCGTGCGATGTTGCGCTTCGCCGAAGCGCGCAAGGACACGGCGTTGTTGCTGGTTGCCTGCCGCGCCCTGACCAATACCGAGTTCTTCACCGGCGATCTCGCCGCTGCCCGAAGCCATGCCGAGCGCGTCCTGGCCGACTACGACCCCGCCCGCCATGGCCTTCTGGCCAGCCTCTACAGCGCCGACCCCTACGTGTTGTGCGCCTACTTCCTGGCCCACTCGCTGCTCCGGCTCGGCTATCCGGAGCAGGCTCGCGCCCATGCCAGGAACGCGCTGGCCCGCGCGCGCGAGCTCGCGCATGTGGTCACGCTCGCGAACGCCCTGCACCATGACTGCCTGTTCCATCAGCTCTATCGCGATCCTCTGGTCGTACGCGAGCAGGCCGCCCTGCTGATCACCTTTGCGACCGCGCATGGGCTGCCGTTCTGGCAGGCGCTGGGCCAGGTCTTTTATGGCTGGGCGCTGGCCGCCTCCCGGCAGCTCGACCAGGGTATGGCCGAGCTTGGCGCCGGGATCGACGCCTATCGCGCGACCGAGGGCCGCCTCTATCTGCCGTACGCGCTGACCCTGTACGCCGACGTCTGTCGCGAGGCCGGCGCCGTGGCCTCGGGCCTCGAGGCGATCGGCGAAGCCAAGGCCGTGATCGGCGAGAGTGGAGTTCGCGGCTTCGAGGCCCATGCGCACCGGGTCGAGGGCCAGCTGCTGCTGACGGGCCGGCGACCCGATCCGGCCGCCGCCGAGCGCTGCTTTCGCCAAGCCATCACGGTCGCTCAGGGCCAGGCGGCGCGGCTGTCCGAGCTGCGTGCCGCCGTCAATCTGGCCGCTCTCTGGCAGGGCCAGGGCCGGCGCACCGAAGCCTACGATCTCCTCGCGCCGCTCTACACCTCGTTCACCGAAGCCTTCGATACCGCGGACCTCAGAGAGGCCGCGGCGCTGCTCGATCAGCTCGCCGAGCGGCGGGCGTAGGCGGCCTGGACACCGCTCATTTCTTGGGCGTCGGCCGGGTCGTCGGCAAGGGACGTGGATTGAGGCGCTCGATCTCGACCCCGACCGCGGCGGCATCGGCGATCGCATCGAGCTTCTCGACGCGGACCCGGGCCGAGCGCACCCGCGGATCCTCAAGGCAGAGCCCGGCGATCTGCTCGGCCAGGGTCTCGACCAGATTGACGTGACGATGGCCGAGCGCGCCGCGGACCCGCGCGATCAGCGCCTCGTAGTCGACCACCTGGGCGAGGTCGTCGGCTAGAGGCTGCTCGCCCTCGGCTACGGCGAGATCGAGGTTGAGGCGCACCCGCTGCTCCGCCCGCTGCTCATGGGGATGCACGCCGATCCGGCAGACGAGCATGAGGTCGCGCACGAAGAGGTGGCGGATTCGCTTGACGGCGTCGGCGATGGGCATGGGCTCAGGCCGCGCCCGACCGGCCAAGGATCTCGGCGAACAGCTCCGGATCGACGTTGCCGCCCGACAACATCACCGCCACCGTTTGCGCACGCGCGTCGAAGCGGCGGGCGAGCAGGGCGGCCAGAGCCACGGCGCCGCCCGGCTCAACCACCAGCTTGAGGTGGCGAAAGGCGAATACCATGGCGCGCTTCACCTCGTCGTCGGTGACCGCGAGGCCGCCCGCGAGCAGGCGCCGGTTGACCTCGAAGGTGATCTCGCCAGGGGTCGGCGCCAGGAGGGCGTCGCAGATCGACCGCGCGTCCAGCGGGTTGGCGAGGCGTGCGCCCGCCTCGAGCGAGCGTCTCGTGTCGTCGACCGCCGCCGGCTCGACCGCGAAAATCGCGATGCCGGGGCAAAGCTCGGCGAGCGCCAGGCTGCAGCCGGCGATCAGGCCGCCGCCGCCGCAGGGGATCAGGGCCGCATCCAATCTGGCGTCGAGCGCCCGCGCCTGCTCGGCGATCTCGAGGCCGGCCGTGCCCTGACCGGCGATGATCCGCGGATCGTCATAGGGCTTGACCAGCGCCGCGCCGGTGCGCGCCGCCATTTCGGCGCCGATCGCCTCGCGCGACTCGCACTGGCGGTCGTACAGGCGGATCTCGGCGCCCCGGGCCCGCGTGCTCTCGAGCTTGATCGCCGGCGCGTCGGCCGGCATGACGATGGTCGCGGCCTTGCCCAGAAGCCCTGCCGCAGCAGCCACGCCCTGGGCGTGGTTGCCCGAGGAGTAGGCGACCACAGCGTCCGCGTCGATCTGGCTGATCGTGTTGTAGGCGCCGCGGAACTTGAACGAGCCGGTCCGCTGCAGGGGCTCCGCCTTGAGCAGGACGCGCCCGCCGATCAGCTCGTTGAGCGCCTCCGATTCCAGAAGCGGCGTGCGCCGGGCGATGCCGTGCAGCTGTTCGGCGGCCGCCCGGACGTCGGCGAAGGTTGGCGCTCGTTCGGTCGCGCTCATGGCGTCGGTCTTAGCAGGGACCGGCGGGCCGGGAAATGGCCCTGAGCCGCGGGCGCCCGGCCCGTGGCTCAGACGCCGAGCAGCTCAGGCAGGCCGGCGAGATCCGCAAGCTCGTGCTCGGCGGCGCCGGGCAGGCGCTCGGGCGGCGCACCGAAGCGGTTGATCCAGACCGGGCGCAGACCGAAACATACCGCGCCATGGGCGTCCCAGGCATTGGACGAGAGAAAGGCGATCTCGTCCGGGCGCACGCCGAGCCGATCGACCGCCAGCTGATAGACCTTGGGGTGGGGCTTGAAGATGCCGACCTCTTCCACGCTCAGGATCGCATCGAGCAGATGGTCGATCCCGGCGCTCTCGGCGCCGGCGCGCAGCATTCTGGGCTCGCCATTGGACAGGATCGCGAGCTTGAGCGCGCGCCCCCGCAGGCGTTCGAGCATGCCCGGCACCTCGGGATAAGCGTCGAGGGCCAGATAGGCCCGCATCAACGGCTCGCGCATCGCTCCGGGAGCCACGTCGACACGGGCGAGTGCGTAGTCCAGCGCATCGCCGGTCACCTGCCAGAAATCGGTGTGGCGGCCCATCAGCGCGCGCAGCCAGGTGTACTCCAGCTGCTTGGTGCGCCAGAGCTGCGAGAGTGCATCGGCCTGCTCGCCGATCTGTGGGCGCAGCCGGGCGACCGCCGAGTGCACGTCGAACAGCGTGCCGTAGGCGTCGAACACGCAGGCGCGGATGCCCGTCATCCGCGGCGAGGTCACGAGTCGGGGTCCGCTTTGGCTTCGGGGTGTGGCGGCGTGGGATCGATGCTCTCCGTGGCGGCCAGGTCCCACGCGTCGTGGGGCTTGAGCTCGGGCACCGGCGCCGAGTTGTAGGCGGACGGCGTGAGCTTGCTCTCGCCGCCGACGCCGACCTCGGGCTTGAGTATGGGCAGCGGCGCCCGTGCGACCAGCGCGGCCACGATGTATTCGCGCGCCTCGTCGAGCGATTTCAGGCGGGGCGCCGGCACCGGCTCGAGCGGGCCGTTGACCGGGCGGAACCAGACCGTGGCGACGTCGCGATCAGCGAGCCGCTGGCGGTACATGTTGCGTCCTTCCAAGACCCGCTCAACGTAGTTGCGGGTCTCGTCGAAGGGGATCAGCTCGACCCAGTCGACCATAGCGTGCAGATTACCCCGTGGATCGCCGTGCAGGCGGATCCAGTCGTCGACCTGTCGCGGGCCGGCATTGTAGGCGGCCACGGCCAGGGCGGTTTCGCTGTGGTAGCGCGCCAGCAAGGTCTTCAGGTAGTGGCTGCCAAGGCGCAGATTGTAGTCGGGATCGCCTGCCAATAGGCCCCGATTGTACGGCTCGTCGAGCGAACGGGCCATGAGATAGGCGGTGCGCGGCATGATCTGCAACAGGCCCTGGGCGCCGGCCTGGCTGATGAGCCAGGGATTGAACACACTCTCCTGTCGAGCAACCCCAAGCAGTAGCGCCGGCTCCGGCTCCCCGGCCCGCGGCCGGATCATGTCCTCGATGTCCGGGATCGGAAAGGCGGCCGCCTCGTTGACCTGACCGTTGTAGGCGGCGTAGCGGCCGACCTGGGCGATCAGATGCGGACGGCCGCTCCGCGCCGCGAGCTCGGCCACCAGACCGACCTCGGCCGGGTTCCTGGCCAGCTCGGCGAGACGGAGAAGAAACGGGCTCGCCTGATCGAAGGCGCCGACCTCAATCAGCATCTCCGCGACGTGGACCAGTTCCTTGGCCTGGAAAGTCGCCCTTTGGGCGGTGCTAGCCGTCGGCGGCGGTGGCGGTGGTTGCCAGTCGGCACCGAGCTCCTCGGCGGCGAGCTGGCCGTAGTAGGCGATCTGGTGGCGGGCGGCTTTCTGATACCACTCGTCGGCGAGGGCCTGATCACCCAACTCGGCTGCGCTGCGACCGGCCCAATAGGCAGCCCGGGCCTGATCGACCGGGGCCTCGATGGCGTCGTAGAGCTGCTCGAAATGGCGCAGCGCCGTGTTCGGCTGATGGGTGAAGCGCAGCGCCAGCCAGCCGGCCAGCCATTCGGCGGTGGCGAAGTCCTCGCCTTCGGTCTGGCCATGGCTGCTCGCCAGCCGGTAGGCGAGATCGAAATCGCGCTTGCGGATGGCCTGCCGGATCTGCAGTTCGCGCTCGAACCACCAGCGCGCGGGGCGGACCAACTGAGCCGGTGGATCCAGGAGCAGCTCGATCACCGCGTCGTGGAGATGCTTTTGCCGGCGCCAGCGCAGCCGGTCGAACAGCAGCCCGGGATCGTTCTGGAGCGCCGCTGGTACCGCGGCGATCGCCTTGTCGAGGCCGTTCTGGCGCCGTTGCAGACGCAACCGCGCCTCGGCGAGGCGCCGATAGCCGGCCGGAATCCGCTCGAGCATGCGCTCGGCCGACCGGCGCCGGTCGTCCCAGAGCAGGTTGTCGAGACGATCGATGTTGTCCTGTCGGGTCAGAAGGCGACGGTATTTGAGATAGAACTTTCGCTCCTCACCGTTCGAGAAATCGCCCTCAACCCAGGCGCGACGGATCAGCGCCGTGGCCTGCTCGTCCTGATTGATCCGGAACAGGGCTTCGGCATAGCGGATGTGGCCGCGCGTGGTCAGCGGCGGGCAATCCTGAAAGAAGCGGCGGATCAGCTCGTGATCGGCCGGATCTGTGATCGTGCCCTCGGCAATCACCTGCAACTGCTCGGGCATTGGCCAGTCGGGATTGGCCAACAGGAACCCGGCCAGGGTCGCGAAGTCAGCCGGCTCGCCGTCTTCGATCATGTGCAGCCAGCGGAGCGTCTTGAGCGGCAGCGGGTCGTGGACCTCGGCCACCAGGTCGAAGGCGCGTCGCCATTCCCCGCGCTCGGCGGCGCGAATGGCCTGGCCGACCGCCTCACGGTCTTCGGGCTCGAGCGCACGCGCGGCTTCGCTGGCCACAACCAAGCCGAACCCCAGGGCGAGCACGGCCGCGCCGCCGCCCAAGCGACGCCACGACCTGATCAGCCAGGCCAATGCGATCCGCTGTTTTGTGCCGCGTCGGATTGATCGCTCTCCCAAGCCGCCGGGCTGTGTCCTGCCCGCTCCCGCGCGCGCGTCACCCTCCATCGGGGCGCTCGACTTGCCGCACCCTTCACCAGATCTTATGGTGCCGGAGCGTTAAGGTGACGCTAAACGTCCAAGGAGTGGACTGGCCATGTTTCACGGCTCCATTGTGGCGCTCATCACCCCTTTTCGCAACGGCTCGATTGACGAGCCGGCCCTGCAGTCCTTGGTCGAGTGGCACATCGAGCAGGGCACCCACGGTCTGGTCCCGGTCGGTACGACCGGCGAATCGCCGACCCTCTCCCACCAGGAGCACGGGCGCGTGGTCGAACTCGTGGTTGAGGCAGCCGCCGGGCGGCGACCTGTGATCGCCGGCGCCGGATCCAACTCCACCGCCGAGGCGATCAGCCTCGCCCGGCACGCCAGGGAGGTCGGCGCCGACGCCATCCTGGTGGTCACGCCCTATTACAACAAGCCGACCCAGGATGGCCTCTACGCGCACTTCAAGGCGATTCATGATGCGGCCGATCTGCCGCTGATCGTCTACAACATCCCGGGCCGCTCGGTCGTCGACATGAACGTCGACACGATGGCCGCGCTGGCCGGGCTGCCGAATGTGGTCGGGGTCAAGGACGCGACCTGCGACCTCGCGCGCCCGCTGCTGACCACGCTCGCCTGCGGCGAGGACTTCTGCCAGCTGTCCGGCGAAGACATCACGGCGCTCGCTTTCCTCGCGAACGGCGGCGACGGCTGCATCTCGGTGACCGCCAACGTGGCGCCGCGCCAGTGCGCCGAGATGCACGAGGCCTGGCAGCGCGGCGATGCCCGCGAGGCGCTCGCGATCCAACTGCGCCTGACGCCGCTGCACAAGGCGCTGTTCCTCGAGACCAGTCCCGCGCCGGCCAAATACGCCGTCGCGCGGCTCGGCAAGTGCGCCCCCGACGTGCGCCTGCCGCTGGTGCCGCCGCGGCAGACGACCCGCGAGGCGGTCGACGCCGCCATGGTCTCGGCCGGGCTGATGAACTGAGCCGCTCTTGGCCAAGGAGAAGGAGGCCGGGCGCAAGGTCGTCGCGCGCAATCGCCGGGCCACGCACGATTACTTCATCGACGAGCGCTTCGAGGCGGGCCTGGTCCTCCAGGGCACCGAGGTCAAGTCGCTGCGTGAAGGCCGCGCCAACATCGCCGAGGCCTACGCCTCGGAGCGGGCGGGGGAGCTCTTCCTGGTCAACGCCACCATCCCAGAGTACCACGCCGGCAACATCTTCAATCACGAGCCGCGGCGGCCGCGCAAGCTGCTGCTGCGCCGGCGCGAGCTGAACAAGCTGATCGGCGCGGTCCGCAAGCAGGGCCAGACCCTGATCCCGCTCCAGCTCTACTTCAACCCGCGCGGCCTCGCCAAGATCGAGCTCGGCCTCGCCCGCGGCAAGAAGGCTTACGACAAGCGCGCCAGCATCAAAGAACGCGACTGGCAACGCGAGAAAGAACGCCTTCTGCGCGACAGGGGGTAGTGCAAGCCGCCTGCCAATGGGGACGGCTCAATTGCTGCCGTCGGTGACCCTGGTGCCTTTGACGACACTGCGCAACTGCTGGACGAGCCATTGCAGCCCTTCGCGCTCGGCCGCATCCAAGGTCCAGAACGCCGCCGCCAGATAGACCGCAACGAGCGCGCCGAACGCGCCGATCAGCTCGAGCAGATTGGCCGGCGCCCAATGCGCGAACAGCAGCCAGCCGAGCGCTGCCACGGGCACGAAGGCGAGCAGCGGCGGCAGGTAGGCTTCGCGGTACAGCCGCGCAAGCGGCAACTGCACCAACTGACAAGCGCAGCGTGGCACGTAAAGCGCCATTACCGGCAGGACACAGAAACAGTTGGCGAGCGCCACCGCGATCACGCCCTGGCCAAGCCAGCCCAGCGCCACCACCTTGACCGCGAGCGCGAGCCCAGTCGCGGCCAGCACGACCGCCGCAGGGCGGCGAATGTCACCGGCGCCGAGCAGGATGTTGGCTGCCGGCATCTGGGCGCAGACCGCCCAGAAGCTGCCCATCAGGCACGCATAGATCACCCAGCTGCCAGCGTAGGCGGGGCCGATCCAGAGGCGGAACACGTCCTCGGCGACGACCAGGAGCAGCCCATTGGTGGCGAGCACCAGGATCATCGCGCTGCGCGTGCTGCGCACCAGGGTGAGCGCGAGCGCGCTCCGGTCCTCGGCCGCCTGCGCCGCGGCGAGCGGAGCGAGCGGGCTGCTGAGCCCGCTGACCGCAACCCGGCCCAGCGTGATCAGCATGAAGGGCAGCGCGTAGAGCGGCACGCTCGCGGGACCGAGCAGGCGCCCGATTACGATATTGTCGGTCCACCAGAGGAGCAGCCCGCTGACGGTGGACAGCGCGTTCCAGGCGCCGAAGCCGCTGAGCTGGCGCAGCACGCGACGATCGATGAGTCGCAGCCCCCAGCGCAGAGTCGGCTGCAGGTGGCGGGCGATCGCGAGCTGGGCGCAGAGCTCGCCTGCTGCGGTGACAGCAAACGCAAGGCCGACCGCGAACAGGCTGACATAGCCGAGCTCGAACAGGAGCACGATCAGGCCCAGCGCCAGCACCGCGCCGGTCCCGCTTACCAGGTTCAGCCAACCGAAGCGTTGCTGGCCGATCACGATGCCGCGCGCCGGAGAGGCGAGGATGCCAAGCGCCCACCACAAGGTGAGCGCCCAGATCAGGCCGTGGGTCTCGGCGATGTAGCGCGGATCGACGCGGAAGAAGGCGGGCGCCAGATAGCCGACGACCAAGCCCACCCCCAGGCCGGTGAGTGCCATGCCGAGATAGAGCGACAGCGCACCGTTGATGACCGCGTTGACGCGCGCGGCGTCGCGTGCCGCGATCGCTCCCGAGGTGAAACGCACGACCGAGCCGAAAATGCCGAGGTTGAGCAGCAGAAAATAGGCCACGAGCTGCCGACCGACCTGGTACAGGCCGAAGCGTTCCGCCCCGAGATGCTGCAGCAGGAACGGCGCCAGCAACAGCGACGCAAAGGTCACGACCGCCGTCCCCGACCAGTTGGCAAGTGTGTTGCCGACCAGGCGACGGGCGGCGTTCAAGGTGCCGGGCTGCCTGCCCCGCGGGGCGCGCGAGGCGTGGCGTGACCGCGCGCGGCGCTGTCGCATCGCCGGGCCAGCTCACCGAGCCTACCTCGGGTGCCAGGTGGCGGAGAAATCCTCGAGTCCTCCATTGAGGGCGACGTGACCTGGTGGGGCAAGATGGCAAAGGGAGCAGCGACGGGCAAGGGTCGCGACCGGTTTAACCGCGGCGCCAGTTTTCTATAGCCGTCCGGACGAGCCGGCCTTGTAGTTGCGCCATGCCGACCTCTCGTGCCTAAATGGCCGGCGTACCGGCGGCATCGGCCACGGGGGAGCGAAGGATGGGGCCTCAGGCTCCGCATCCGCCGCGGGCAGAACGTGCCTGAGGGTGAGGCAGGGGCGGTGGCGACCGCCGCCGGAGCCGCCGTCACGCCGCCGCCGCACGGCGCGGTCGGGCGGGCGCCCTGCAAGCCGGACGCAAGCGGGTCGGTCGCGACCGATTACCCGTGTTTCGCGCACAACCGGCGTGTGGCGCCGGAGATCACACTGGTCGTGCCGGTCTATGACACGCCCGGCCCGTTTCTGGACGTGTGCCTCGGTTCCGTTCTGCGCCAGACCGTCAGGCCGCGCGAGATCCTCATCGTCGACGACGGCACGACGCTCGCCGAGACCCGCGTCCGGCTCGATGCGTTGCGCGATCTTCCTGGCATCACCGTGGCGCGGAGCGAGCGTAACCTCGGGCTCAGTCGCACGATGAACCGCGCGCTGCGGCTGTGCCCGACGCGCTTCCTGCTGAAGCTCGATTCCGACGATATCGCGCGCCCGCGGCTCGTCGAAAGGCTATCGGCATTCATCGCGCAGAACGGCGAAGTCGACGTGCTGGGTTGCCAGTGCCAGAACTTTGGCAAGTCCAACATCACCACCATGCATCCGGAACGGGTGACCAAGCAATATGTCGTCAGCTCCCCGCGCTATTGGCTCGTCAATCACAGCGGTGTCTTGCTGAATCGCGACTCGCTGCTCGCGGTGAAGGGCTATCTGCCGATCCGTGGCATCGCGGAAGACTACGAGCTCTGGGTGCGCATGATGCTGCGCGGGTTCCGCCGCTTCCACAACCTGCAGGAGGTCTTGGTTGACTATCGCGATCTGCCGACCGGACTGCACTACCAGTTCCGGCGCGGGATCAACCGCGCGATGCTGATCGCGCTGAAGAAGATCATGTGGCTCTGCCCGCGTTTCTAGTGGCCTGCGGGAGGGGCGGCATTCGGGTCTGGCAATGCGGCGAATCAAGGTGTTGTACGTCAACACCGACCTGACCCGCGGTGCAGGCGGGGACATGCACCCCCTTGCGCTGGCGAGGGACCTCGACCGGAGCCGGTTCGATTTCGCGGTCTGCGTGATCGAGGCCGCTTCGGCATCGTTCAAGTCCGAAATGGCGAAGGCAGGGCGCGCGCTCTACAGCCTCAGCTTGTCGCGCCGCTTCTATAGGCCCTGGAACCTGGTCCGGATCATCTGGCGCCTGCGCCGGTTGTTTGCCGAGCTGTGCCCGGACATCGTCCAGACACAGGCGCTGCACGCCAACCTGCTGGCGCGGCCGGCGGCCCTGCTGGCCGGCGTTCCGGTGATCGTCTCGACCGAAAACTCGCTGCCCGACATCGAGCGCAACGCGCTGCGGCGCCTGCTCAACATGCCGCTGCACGGCATCAACCGGCTCTTGGATCGCGGCACGCAGCGGATCGTCGTGGTTTCGGAGCTGGTGCGCCGATGGAAGGACCCGAGAGGGAAGTCCGGGAAGATCCGCGTCATCCCGCCGCCGTTCGACCTGGCCGCGTTGGCGGCGCCGAGGCATCCGCCGCAGCGGAATCGCGGAGGGCCGGTCCTGGGAGTGGTCGGGCGCTTGTCGCGAGAGAAGGGGCACCGGTTCCTGATCGCCGCGATGCCGGGAATCCTCGCCCAGGAGCCGCGGACCCAGCTGCTCATCGTGGGGGTGGG
>JBKPDM010000409.1:0-12804 GCA_046727895.1 Pseudomonadota bacterium
ATCCGTATGTCGTCGGCGGGCAGGGCACGGCCGAAGATACCCTCAACGGGCTCGAGAAAGATTGGACGACCACACTCAAGAAATACGGACGCTTGTAAGAGCGGTCCGCATCGGAGCGATCGGAGGAGGCACCGCCTCCTCCGATCCAGCCATCAACTACGGATCGCGGGAGAGGTAGTTGGCGGTTTTCACGCAGCTCGCACCGCAGTCACGGGCCACGGCACGGGGCTGGAGCGATCTCAGTATCCGTAACCTCTTCATCATCCCGACGATCGCATTCCTGATCATCTTCAACGTGTTCCCGCTGATCTACTCGCTGGGTTATTCGTTCACCGACTTTCGCGCCTCAATGAACGAGCCGGCCAATTTCGTGGGCTTGCAGAACTACCGCGAGCTGCTGTCGGATCCAAACATCTGGCGCAACTTCACGGTCACCGCGAAATACGTGATCGTCTCGGTCAGCGGGCAGGTTCTGGTCGGCTTTGGCATCGCCTTGCTGCTCAACCGCCCGTTCCCCTTCAAGGGCCTGGTCACGACCCTTCTCCTCCTGCCGATGATGATGTCGATGGCGATCGTCGGCCTGTTCTGGAAGCTGCTGTACGATCCGAACTGGGGGATCATCAACTACGCGCTCCACCTCGGTACGTTCGACTGGCTCTCCAACCCGAACATGGCGCTCTATGCGATCGCCATCACCGACATCTGGATGTGGGCACCGTTCGTCATGCTGCTCTCGCTCGCGGGCCTGTCGGCGGTCCCCCAGCACCTCTATGAGGCGGCGGCCATCGACCGGGCCGGGCACTGGTACACCTTCAGGCGGATCACGCTGCCCCTGGTCGCGCCGCTCCTTCTGATCGCGATCATCTTTCGCACCATGGAGGCCTTCAAGACGTTCGATCTCGCCTTCATCATGAGCGGTCAGCCGACCACCGAGCTGATTGCGATCAGGCTGTACAAGATGGCATTCCAGGAGTGGCAGACCGGCAGGTCCTCCGCGCTTGCCTACATGGTGCTGATCGCCGTGCTGGCGATCACCAACATCTATGTCAAGTATCTGAACAAGGTGAAGGAGCGTTGAGATGGCCGCCGTGAGCTCGCCCGGCAAGAAGGCGTTCGACCGCCTCGCCGTCGGCGCGGTCCTGATCATCACGGTGATCTTCCTGGCGCCGATCTATTGGATCGCCTCGACCGCGTTCAAGCCGCGCGCTCTGGCGACCACGGTGCCGCCGACCGTGTTCTTCCAGCCGGAAATCACGCCGTTCATCAAGCTCTTCACCAAGCGCGTTCAGCTCACCCGCCCGGTCGACCCCGAGGTCTACGCCGCAGCACCCTGGTGGGAGAAGCGCATCTACAACGGCGGCGAGCGCGTCCTCAGGGTCGGCGACAGCGTTCAGCTCTCCGCCTATCCCGACCGGTTTCTCAACAGCCTGATCATAGCCGTGACCAGCACCTTACTTGCGGTCAGCATGGGGACCCTCACGGCCTATGGCTTCTCGCGCTTCAGGCTGGCCGGCGAGAACGATCTCCTGTTCTTCATTCTCTCGACGCGCATGTTGCCGCCCGTGGTGGTCGCGATTCCGATGTTCCTCATGTATCGCGCGGTCGGCATGACCGATACGCACATCGGTCTCATCATCCTCTACACGGCCTTCAATCTGTCCTTCTCGGTCTGGCTGATGAAGGGGTTCATGGACGAGATCCCGAAGGAATACGAGGAGGCAGCGCTGGTCGACGGCTATACGCGCCTGCAGGCCTTCTTCAGGATCGTGCTGCCGGAGGCGACGACCGGCATTGCCGCGACCGCCGTCTTCTGTTTTATCATCGCCTGGAACGAATATGCCTTCGCGCTGATGATGACCAATCGGCGCGCCCAGACCGCGCCGCCTTTCATCCCGGCGCAGATCGGCTCGGGTCTGACCGACTGGACGGCGATCGCAGCGGGGACGTTCCTGTTCCTGTTGCCGGTGGCGATCTTCACCTTCCTGCTGCGCGGCCACCTGCTGCGCGGCGTCACGTTCGGCGCCATTCGCAAGTGAGCGCCATGACGATCCGGCGGCTCAGCGCCAAGGTCCTCGAGCCGGTAGCGATGTACACGATGATCGCAGGCATCGTCGCGCTCTGCCAGCCGTGGAGCCTGCTCCTGCACCGCTATGGCATCGCCATCATCCTGGTCGGTCTGGTCGGCTTCCTGATCTTTTCGCACGTCCCGGCGCCGCGTGACGAAGAATGATCTGGGTCTCATGGCTGAGATAATCCTGAGCGACGTCGAAAAGTACTTCGGCGACCTGTACGTCATTCGCAAGCTGAACCTGACCATTCAGGACCGGGAGTTCGTCGTGCTGCTTGGCCCATCGGGCTGCGGCAAGACGACGACCTTGCGGTCCATCGCCGGTCTCGAGGAGATCGACAGGGGCGACATTCTGATTGACGGCCGGCCGGTGCAGAACCTAAAGGCAGCCGATCGTGACATCGCCTTCGTCTTCCAGCTCTTCGCGCTCTATCCGCATCTCACGGCGTACGAGAACATCGCTTTTCCACTCCGCGCCGCGCGCGGGGGTCGCGCCAGCGTCGATACCCAGGTCCGAGAGGCTGCCAGGGCGCTCCGCATCGAGCATCTGCTGAACAAGCGCCCGTCGCAGCTTTCGGGCGGCGACATGCAGAGGGTCGCCATCGGGCGCGCGTTGGTGCGGCGGCCGAAGGCGATGCTCATGGACGAGCCGATCGGCGCGCTCGACGCCAAGCTGCGCGAGGAGATGCGGGGCGAGCTGAAGCGCCTGCATCTCAAGAACGGCACGACCACCGTCTACGTGACCCACGATCAGGTCGAGGCGATGTCATTGGCCGACCGGATCGCGATCATGAACGACGGTCTGCTGCAGCAGGACGGCAGCCCGACCGAAGTCTACAACCACCCGGCCAATCTGTTCGTGGCGCAATTCATCGGCAGCCCGGTCATGAACGTCTCCAGGGCAAGCCTCCGAGCCGAGGACGGGTGGACCAGAGTGGTCTTCGGCGACGGCGACGGCTCCTTCGCCTTTCCGGGCGAGCTGCACCGGCAGATCGCCGCTGCCGGCGACGCCGGGGGCGATCTCATGGTCGGCGTCCGGCCCGAGAACGTCCTCGTCGCCCGGCAGGAGACCGAGGGCTACATCCCCCTCGAGGCGCATATCATCGAGCCGCTCGGCGCCTACGACATCGTCGACCTCAAGCTCGGCCAGCAGTTGCTGCGCGCCCGCACCGCGAGCGGCTATGTCGGCAAGCCGGGCGACATCGTCTGGGCGAAGCTCGACGAGGCGCAGACCCACTTCTTCAGCTTCCGCACCGAACGAGCGCTGCCCGTGCGGCTTGGAAACGACCGTGGCCGCGATCAGGCTTGATGCCGTCACCAAGATGTTCGGCGCCCATGCGGCGCTGAAGGATCTGACGCTGGAGGTCGGGGACGGTGAGTTCTTCGTGCTTCTCGGCCCGACCGGCGCCGGCAAGACCACGACGCTCCGTCTCATCGCCGGGCTCGAGCGGCCAACCCGCGGCAGCATTGCGATCGGCGGTGAGGACGTGCGCGAGTGGAGCGTCGCCGAGCGGGACGTCGCGCTCGTCTTCCAGTACTACTCGCTCTATCCGCGCTACACCGTGCGCCAGAACCTCGAGTTTCCGCTGAAGTCCAGGGTGCGCCGCCTCGCCCAGGCGGAGATCGACCTGCGGATCGCCAGCGCCGCGAAGACGCTCCGCATCGAGCATCTGCTCGAGCGCAAGACCGACAAGCTCTCCGGCGGCGAGATGCAGCGCGTCTCGATCGGCCGCGCCATCGTGCGCGAGCCGCGCGCCTTCCTGATGGATGAGCCGCTCTCCAATCTCGACGCCAAATTGCGCGAGGCGCTCAGGTCCGAGCTGAAGGATCTGCAGATGAAGCTCGGCGCCACTTTCCTCTTCGTCACCCACGACCAGGTCGAGGCCATGTCGATGGGCGACAAGGTCGGCGTGCTGAATGGCGGGCGCATCGTCCAGATCGCCACGCCGCGCGAAATCTACAGCCACCCGCGGGACGTCTTCGTGGCAAGCTTCGTCGGTTCGCCGCCGATGAACATCGTGGCCGGCGAGTTGCGTGACGGGCGCGTCGTCGCCCTCTCGGGCCGGCTCGAGCTTGGCCTCGAAGGCTCGCTCAGGGCCAAGCTCGACCACCGGAGCGGCCCGATCCGGCTTGGTATCCGGCCCGAGAACATCAGCGTCGGCAGCGGCCAAGCCGCCCTCGCCCGCGTCCATCACGTCGAGAACCACGGCGTCGAGAAGATCGTGACGCTCCGCGCCGACGAGCACCTCTTCCACGCGACCGTCCCGGCGACGGTTCCCGTGGCGATCGACAGCACCGTTGGCTTTACCTGGGACCCCGCCAAGCTTCACCTCTTCGACGCTGAGACCGGGGTCAATCTGATCTAGATGGCGCAGAGGGCTGGCTGCAAGGACGGGGAGGGACGGCGATGAGCAGCGAAATCCTGGCGGAACTGGCGGCGGCGCTCGCCCGTGGTAAGATCCGCGTGGTCGATCTCAGCCAGACGCTTCGGCCCTCGACCCCGGTGATCCAGCTGCCGCCCGAGTTCGCCCCCTCGAGCCCGTTCCGGATCGAGGAGATCTCGCACTACGATCAGCGCGGGCCCGCTTGGTATTGGAACAATTTCTCCTGCGGCGAGCACACCGGAACCCATTTCGACGCGCCGGGGCACTGGGTCACCGGCAAGGACTACGCCGAGGGCTTCACCGACACGCTGCCGGTCGAGCGCTTCATCGCTCCCGCCTGCGTGATCGACTGCTCGAAGGAGGCGGCGGCCGACGAGCGCTTCGTCCTGGAGCCCGCGCATATCGAGGCCTTCGAAGCGGCGCATGGGCGGATCGCGGCCGGCGCCTGGGTGCTGATGCGGACCGACTGGTCGAAGCGGACCGATCCGGCGGCGTTCCTCAACATGAAGGACGACGGGCCGCACGTGCCGGGACCGAGCGCCGCCGCGGTGCGCTTCCTGGTCGAGAAGCGAGTGGTCAACGGCTGGGGGGTCGAGGCGGTCGGCACCGATCATGGCCAGGCATTCGCCTTCGAGCCGGCGTTTCCGGCGCACCATCTGATGCACGGCGCCGGCAGGCTCGGGCTCGCGTCCTTGTGCAATCTCGACCAGCTGCCGCCGACCGGGGCGCTCCTGATCACGCCGCCGCTCAAGATCGAGCGCGGCTCGGGCAGCCCCTTGCGCGTGCTGGCGCTCGTCCCGGGCTGAGCCGCTGAGGGCCGGGTGGCAGGCCAGCAAGCGGCGCCGGCGGGCTACGTTCTTCGCGAGCTTCAGGCCGACGATCTCGACGCGATCAGCCGCGTGCACTGGCGCGCCTGCCGGATCGCGTACCGCTTCATGGGCTGGTCTTACAGTGAGGACGAGGTGCGGCGCTGGTATGCCGGCAAGCTCGATCAATGGGACTGGGGCCGGGTCGCCTGCGCGGGCGAGGCCGTGATCGGCTTCGCCGCGGCGACCGGTGCGCACCTCGACCAGCTGTTCGTCGATCCCGATCATCAGCGGGCCGGGATCGGCAGCGCACTGCTGCAAGCGCTGCTGGAGCGCGGGCTCCGGCCCGTGACATTGAGCGTGTTCGCTCAGAATGCGCCGGCCCGGGCGTTCTACGAGCGATTCGGCTTCCGGCAGGCCGATGCCTGGTGGAACGAGCAGGACCAGGCGCTCGAGCTCCTGTACCGGCTCGACTGACCCTGGCTCCGGGCCGCGTGTCAGCCTCGCCCGATCCGGGGCCGGGCGGCGACAACACCTTGCCCGTCAACCGCGGATTGTGTAGGCATCGGCGCTCGCTCGCGGCTGGCTGAGCCGCGGGCCATCGGGCTGCGTAAGGAGCAGATGCCTCGCGATGCTGCGTGATGCGCGTGAGATCGAGGACGGGACGCTCTTGGAGTGCGATCTCGCGATCGTCGGCGCGGGGGCGGCCGGCATCACGATCGCGCGCGCTTTCGCGGGCGGCCGGGCGAAGGTCTGCGTCCTGGAGAGCGGCGGGCTGGAGTACGAGGCGGCGGTTCAGGACCTCTATAAGGGCGTCAATGTCGGCCTGCCCTATTTCGAGCTCGACGCCTGTCGGCTCCGTTTCTTCGGCGGCTCGACCAACCACTGGGAGGGCCGCTGCCGGCCGCTCGATGAGCTCGATTTCGAGGCGCGGCCGTGGGTGCCGCTGTCCGGCTGGCCGTTTGCCAGGGCCGAGCTCGACCCTTACTACCTCGAAGCGCAGAAGCTCTGCCAGCTCGGCGCCTTCGACTACAACCCTCAGGCCTGGCTCGACCCGGGCCAGACGCTGCTGCCGTTCGATCCCGCCAAGGTGGTGAGCCGGGTCTGGCAGTTCAGCCCGCCAACACTGTTCGGCGAGGTTTACCGCGCTGAGCTCGAGCAAGCGGGCAACGTCGAGATCGTCCTGCACGCGAACGTGGTCGAGATCGTGGCCGACCAGGCCGGCGCGGAGGTCAAGGAGCTCGCGGTCGCGACCCTGGACGGCAGGCGGCTGAAAGCGCGCGCCCGCCTCTACGTCCTCGCCTGTGGCGGGCTCGAGAATCCGCGCCTGCTGCTCGTCTCGCGCCGCGAGATCAACGTCGGCCTCGGCAATCAGCGGGACTGGGTCGGCCGCTGCTTCATGGAGCACCCGCATTGCAATGGCGCGCGCGCGCTTACGGTCGACCCGGCGGCGCTCAGCTTCTACACCTTTGGCGAGGGCGGCGGCGATGCCGAGGGGGTCCGGGTTGTCGGCTGTCTCAATCTCAGCCCCGAGCGGCAGACCGCCGCACAGCTCCTGAACTTCGACAGTCTGTACACGACCGACAACATCGGCGCTACCGGCTACGCGGCGCTCCGGCGGATCTGGAACTCCGCCGCGCGCGGCGCCTGGCCGGACGACCTCGCGGGCGATCTCTGGCAGGCGCTGATCGACATCGACGACACCGCCGCGGGTCTGATGGGCCGCTTCGGCATCCGTCAGTATCGTGCCGATGACGCCGCTTTTCTGATGTGGTCGAGCTCCGAGCAGGTGCCGAATCCGGACAGCCGGGTCAGGCTCGGCCGGGAGGTCGATGCCCTCGGCCTGCCGCGCATCGAGCTCGACTGGCGGCTCGGCGAGCTGGACACGCGCTCGCTCCGCGCAGGCTACCAGGCGGTGGCCGAGGAGTTTGGCCGGACGGGGGTCGGCCGCGTGCAGATCGACCCGTGGCTGGACGGTGATATCACCACCTGGGGGCCGGAGCTCGCGGGCGGCAGGCACCACCTGGGCACGACGCGCATGAGCCGCGATCCCGCGCAGGGCGTGGTCGATCCGACCTCGCGGGTGCACGGCATCGCCAATCTCTATGTCGCGGGCAGCTCGGTCTTTCCGACCTCGGGCAGCGCCAATCCGACGCTGACCATCGTAGCACTCGCGCTGCGCCTGGCCGAGGAGCTGAAGCGCCAGCTGGGTGTGTGACCGACCGCGAATGAGAGCGCGCGGCCGCTAGCGAGGGGGCAGCCGAGGCGGGCGCATCCCCCGATCGAGCGACAGCGCGAAGGGGAGCGGATAGGGGTACGGATTCGCGGTCGCCGGCACGTCCTGGTTCATCCGTGCGCGCAGGATGCCGCAGTCCCAGCGGTAGCCGCCGGGCGTTGCCGCGAGCCCGCTCGCGGTGAAGAACCGGCACTCGCACTGGACCTCAGCTTGCACGCTCAACTGGCCGGCGGTCGTTTCATTGCAAGCGAAAGTCTGGCCACGGCTCGGCGTGGCCGCCGCCATGCTCATCAGGCCAATCAGGGCGAGCCAGCTTGCCTGCGCTGCGCCGCGTGCGGCCATCGCTGCCGGTCCCGAGGGATCTCTCAGACGCCGAGCACCGCGCGCGCGCCGGCCAGCGCCCAGAGCAC
Organism: Pseudomonadota bacterium; assembly: GCA_046727895.1. Taxonomy (GTDB): domain Bacteria; phylum Pseudomonadota; class Alphaproteobacteria; order Geminicoccales; family Geminicoccaceae; genus DATAOG01. The sequence continues at coordinate 7,905 of JBKPDM010000409.1, forward strand.
CCGTCCGCTCGCCTGCTCGTACAGCTGGTTACCGACGATAACGAGAATGATGCCGAGCCCGGTTATGGCCAGAGCGAAAACCGACGCGATGGCGGCGTGTCTGAAAGCAATGGCGCTCTGCTCGTCCAGCACCAGGCGTTGGATCAGCGCGTGTGCGAACCCCGCCATGTTCATCCTTTCGGCTCATGGAACCCAGATAATACTCCTAAAATACCACAAAAATGTCAATCAATTCGCCTGCGTACGCCGCCGCGCCGCATGCAGCGACGTACGCTCCCGCACCGCCTTGTGCCGGCCGGTGCCGTGATTGCCGGCTCGCGAGGGTCAGCTCATTGAGCCGGAACAGGCTCCGGCTCGGCATCGGCCGGCGCTTCGCCGAGCGCTGCCGCGACCGCATCGTCGACGCGTTCGAGCCAGACCAGCTCGAGGGCCTCGCGCGCGCTCTCTGGGATGTCCTCGAAGTCCTTCCGGTTGCGCGCCGGCAGCAGCACCCGCTTGATGCCGGCGCGGTGCGCCGCCAGGACCTTCTCCTTGATGCCGCCGACCGGCAGCACCAGGCCGCGCAGAGAGATCTCGCCGGTCATCGCGGTGTCGCTGCGCACGTTCTGGTCGGTCAGCAGCGAGACCAGGGCGATGAACATGGCGACGCCGGCCGAGGGGCCGTCCTTGGGGATCGCCCCCGCCGGCACGTGGACGTGGATGTCGCTCTTCTCGAACAGGCTCTCGCCGATGCCGAGCTGGCGCGCGCGCGACTTGACAAGGCTGAGCGCGGCCTGGGCGCTCTCCTTCATGACCTCGCCCAGCTGACCGGTCAGGATCAGCCTGCCGCTGCCCGGCACGCGGCTCGCCTCGACGAACAGGATGTCGCCGCCGACCGGCGTCCAGGCGAGGCCGGTCGCGACACCCGGCACGCTGGTCCGCATGGCGAGCTCGCTCTCGACCTTCGCGGCGCCGAGAATCGATCGCAGATCATCCGGCTCGATCCGCACGTGCTCGACCGTGCCCTCGGCGATGCGCATGGCGACGTTGCGGAACACCGAGCCGATCAGGCGCTCGAGGTTGCGCACGCCCGCCTCGCGGGTGTAGTCGCGCACGATCGCGCGGATCGCCGCCTCGCTGATCTCGGCCTGCTCGGGCTTGAGCCCGTTCGCCTCGAGCTGGCGCCTGACCAGATAGCGCTTGGCGATCTCGACCTTCTCATCCTCGATGTAGCTCGGCAGCTCGATCACCTCCATGCGATCGCGCAGCGGCCCCGGGATGGTGTCGAGGACGTTTGCGGTGCCGATGAACATGACCTGGCTGAGGTCGAACGGCACCGCCAGATAGTTGTCGCGGAAGGTCGAGTTCTGCTCGGGGTCGAGCACCTCGAGCAGGGCCGAGGACGGATCGCCGTGGAAGCCGGCGCCGAGCTTGTCGACCTCGTCGAGCATGAACACCGGGTTGCGCGTGCCGGCCTTGCGGATGCCCTGAATGATGTTGCCGGGCAGCGCGCCGATGTAGGTGCGCCGATGGCCGCGGATCTCCGCCTCGTCGTGCACGCCGCCGAGGCTCGCGCGCACGAACTTGCGGCCCGTGGCCCGCGCGATGCTCTGACCAAGCGAGGTCTTGCCGACCCCGGGCGGCCCGACGAAGCAGAGAATCGGGCTCTTGCCGGTCGGGTTGAGCTTGCGGACCGCCAGGTACTCCAGGATTCGCCGCTTGATCTTGTCGAGGCCGTAGTGGTCCTCGTCGAGAATCCGGCGCGCCTCGGCAATGTCGATCACATCGTCGCTCTTGATCGACCAGGGCAGCTCGATAAGCCATTCGAGGTAGGTGCGGACCATCGAGTACTCGGCCGCCGCGTCCGGCATCCGCTCGAGGCGTTTCAGCTCCTTGCGCGCGTGCTGCTCGACCTCCTCGGGCATCTTGGCCTCGGTGATCGCCTTGCTCAGCTCCTCGATCTCGGCCGCGGTGCCCTCGGTCTCGCCGAGCTCCTTCTGGATCGCCTTCATCTGCTCGCGCAGGATGTACTCGCGCTGCCGGCCCTCGACCGCTTCCTTGGTCTGCTGGCCGATGTCGCGGGAGATCTTGAGCACCTCGATCCGATGGCCGATCAGCTCGATCACCTTGTCGAGCCGGGCGCGGACCTCGAAGGTCTCGAGGATCGCCTGCTTCTCCTCGGGCGAAAGGTCCATGAAGCTCGCGACCATGTCGGCGCCGGCCGAGGGCGAGGTCAGCGACTGCACGGCGTTGACCAGCTCGGGCGGCACCTGCGGCAGCAGCTGCAGCGCCTCCAGCGACTGCTGCTTCAGATAGACCAGGCGCGCCTGCAGCTCGGCGTTCTCGACCTCGAACTCCTCGATCCGTTCGACGCTGGCCGCCAAGAACGGATAGCCCGACAGGAACTCGCGCACGCGGAAGCGCTGCTGACCCTGGCAGACGATGTGGTGCGAGCCGTCGGGCGCGGTGATGTAACGCAGGATGCTGCCGATCGTCCCGACCGGGTACATGTCGTCGGCCCCCGGGTCCTCGACCTGCGCCTGACGTTGCAGGAGCACGCCGAGCGGCTTTTCGCTGCGCGCGGCCTCCTGGGCGGCGGCGACCGACTTCGCCCGGCCCAGCGAGAGCGGCAGCATGATGCCGGGATAGAGCACCACGTTGCGCACGGGCAGGATGATCAGGCCATCCTCGGGCAGGGTTACGACCTTACCCTCCGCCGGAGCAGCCGGCGCCGCGCCTGGGGCGCTGCCGCTCGACTGCTCGGTGCGGGCGTGATTGGGCTGCTGCTGTTCTGTCGTCATTCGACCGTTCCACTCACAACTTGCCCAGGCCAAGGACCAGGCAGCCGTCGACCAGCTCGCGGCGCGCGATGGCGAAGCGGCCCGCCGGCAGCTCGATCCGCCGCTCGAAATAGCCGTAGGGAATCTCGAGCCGGCGAATGATCCCGGTGCGCGTGCGCCCGGGCATGGGTCGCTCGCCCGAAACCACGAGCGCGCTGCCGTCGACCTGAACCTGGAGCTGCTCGGCGCGGACCCCCGGCAGGGCGACCATGATCCAGAGCTCGCCCTCGCTCTCCAGAACGTCGACCGGGGGCTCCCAGCTGGGTCGGCGTCCGCGGGCCGCTCGTGGCTGGAAGAACTGCCGGTTCAGGCGCTCCGCCCGCTCCAGCAGCTCGCAGGCTTCGGCCCACATCCAGGGACCAGGGTCACGTGATGGCATCGGGGACCTTTCGAACGCGCGGGATGGCCAGAGGTGCTTCTTGCAAACTGCGTCGCCGAAGCGGCCCGGCGAAGCCAGCGTCAACAGGCAGGGCACTCGAAACTGCCCATCATATTTCGTTAACGATTGCGCGGATTCAACTCGGATTCGCGTGACATGCTCGACGATGCGGGCGTTCGGCCGCGGATCGACCGGCCGATCAGCCTGCTGCGGGCGCCAGCGCGACGCGCTATAAGGGCCCGATCAGGGCGCGTAGACTCACACAGCGGGGAGGGATGCTCCATGGAACCGGTGCGCTTCGGCGTCATCAGCACCGCCAGGATCGCGATCGAGAAGGTGATCCCGGCGATGCAGCAATGCCGGCATTGCCGGATCGTCGCCATCGCCTCGCGCGACCTTGCGCGCGCGCAGGCGGCGGCCGATGCGCTCGGCATCGCCAAGGCCCACGGCTCCTATGCCGAGCTGATCCAGGATCCCGAGATCGAGGCGGTCTACAACCCGCTGCCCAACCACCTGCACGTGCCGATCTCGATCGAAGCCGCCGCCGCGGGCAAGCACGTCCTCTGCGAGAAGCCAGTCGCGCTCACTGCCGAGGAGGCCGGGCGGCTGATCGAGGCGCGCGATCACGCGGGTGTGCTGATCCAGGAGGCCTTCATGGTCCGCCAGCACCCGCAGTGGCTGCGCGCCCGCGAGCTCGTGCGCGAGGGCGAGATCGGCGAGCTGCGGGTGGTCCAGGGCAGCTTCAGCTACATGAACGTCGACCCCAGGAACGTCCGCAACCAGGCCGGCATCGGCGGCGGCGGCCTGTACGACATCGGCTGCTATCCGATCGTCACCTCGCGTTTTCTGTTCGAGGCGGAGCCGACGCGGGTGATCGCACAGATCGAGTACGATCCCAACTTCGAGACCGATCGCCTCGCCTCGGTGCTGATGGAGTTTCCGGCGGGTCAGGCGCTGTTCGTCTGCTCGACCCAGCTGGTGCCCTACCAGCGGATGCAGATCTTCGGCACCAAGGGCCGGATCGAGGTCGAGATCCCGTTCAATGCGCCGCCCGATCGCCCCTGTCGGATCTACGTCGACGACGGCAGCCAGCTCGGCGACGCCTCGGCCAGAATGGAGAGCTTCGAGGTGGTCAACCAGTACACGCTCCAGGGCGACGACTTCGCGCGCGCGATCCGGGGCGAGGCGCGGATCGAGTTCCCGCTCGAGGACTCGGTGAGCAACATGCGCGTGCTCGATGCGATCTTCCGCTCGGGCACGAGCGCTCAGTGGGAGCGGGTCTGAGCCGAGCCGGCGCTACGCGGCGCGCCCGGCGCAGCGCGGAAAAGCAGTGCCATTCGGAGAGGAGAGCGGATGGCCAGGAGCAACGCCGAGACGCGAAGCGTCGGCAGCTTCGATTACGTCATCGTCGGCGCCGGCACCGCGGGCTGCGTGCTCGCGAACCGCCTGTCCGCCGATCCCGACGTCTCGGTGCTGCTCCTGGAGGCGGGCGGTAAGGACACGTATCCCTGGATTCACATCCCGGTCGGCTATCTCTACACCCAGAACAACCCGCGCACCGACTGGTGCTTTCGGACCGAGATCGAGCCCGCGCTCGGCGGGCGGGCGCTCAACTACCCGCGCGGCAAGGTGCTGGGCGGCTGCTCCTCGATCAACGGCTATATGCGCGGCCAGGCCGCGGACTACGACCGCTGGCGCCAGC